>JABIBH010000233.1 GCA_018652925.1 bacterium
CCATAATCTGAGCATCGGGCCATGCTGAACGAACTTCGGCAACCATGTCGATAACATTTTTTGAATGACCGTGAGCTGTATCAATTACCAACAGGTCTACATCAGCATTCAACAACAGCTCAGCACGTTCCATGCTGTTTGCACCAACACCAATTGCAGCACCACAAAGCAATCTGCCCTTGTCGTCTTTGCTACTCATTGGGTAATCAATACGTTTCTGGATATCCTTGACAGTAATCAAGCCACGCAAGTCGCCGTTTTTGTTGACAACCAGCAGCTTTTCAATTCTATGCTTGTGCAGAATCTCAGCAGCATCATCAAGTGTGGTTCCCTCTGGGACTGTAACCAGATTTTCAGCTGTCATTACTTCTCTGACTTGTCGGGATGTGTTCTTCACAAATCGTAAATCCCTGTTAGTCAAAATCCCGACCAGCTTGCCACCTTCAGTTACTGGCACACCGGAAATACGATAGCGTTTCATCATTGCCATCGCTTCGCTTAGCAGTTTATCCGGACCAATTGTAATTGGGTCTGCAATCATCCCCGATTCATTTCGCTTAACATTCTCAACCTGAGCAGCCTGATCAACTGGCGACATGTTTTTATGAATTACTCCGATGCCACCATTACGAGCCATAGACACAGCAGTCAGAGATTCAGTCACAGTGTCCATTGCAGAAGAAAGCAACGGCACATTGAGTCTGATTTTTTGAGTCAGTTGAGTTGAAGTGTCGATATCGCGTGGGATGACGTTGGAGTGTCCCGGGATTAGTAGCAAATCGTCGAAGGTAAGACCTTCAACAATTCGCTTCTCAAGCGAAAAGTTTTTAGCAGTCATGGCAATCCTCAAAACTGTTAAGGTTTCATCACACCGATAAATGGCAAGTTGCGGTATTTCTCATCGTAATCCAGACCATAGCCAATCACAAACTCATCTGGAATTTCAAAACCACGATAGTCAACAGGCACTTCAACAACACGCCTGCATGATTTATCAAGCAAAGTACAAATTTTAATGCTTCGTGGATTACGTGTTTTAAACAATTCAAGCAGATGATCCAAAGTTCTGCCTGTATCAATAATATCTTCAACAATCAGAACATCTCTGCCAGTAATATTGGACTTTAAATCTTTTTCAATTTTCACTACACCAGTGCTTTCAGTCCCACCGTGATAGCTCGAAATTGCCATAAAATCGATTTCATGGTGCACTGTGATCGCCCTTGAAAGATCCGCAGTAAACATGTACGCACCTTTAAGAATATTTACAATAATTGGTACTGAATTACCGTAGTCACTACTGATTTCAGTGCCAAGCTGGGAAATTCGATTGCTAATTTCATGTGAAGAAATAAGAATTTTATCAATCAGAGGGTCTTTTTGCATGATACTGTTGTCATCGTATTGCAAGGTGGTCTCCAGTCTTTTCAGTTTTGTTACCGATCACGTAGAATATTCGAAATTTTTGTTGCTATCAAATCTATTGCCACTGAATTATGCCCACCTTCAGGGATAATCACGTGTGCAAACTTTTTTGTAGGGTTGACGAACTGCTGGTGCATTGGACGCACTACATTCAGATATTGACTAACTACTGAGTCCAAAGACCTGCCACGCTCTTTAACATCGCGCTGCATTCTGCGGATAAACCGTTCATCAGCATCAACACCGATATAAAGTCTGATGTCCATCAAATCCCGTAATGCTTTTGACTCAAGAACCAGAATACCTTCAATAAATATCACATCGGCAGACTCAACCAGGCGAGTTTCTTCCACCCTGCTATGAGTAGCATAGTCGTAAATTGGGGCTTCGACGCTGTTTCCGGCTTTTAATTGCCTTAAATGTTCTACCAGCAAAGCTGTATCGAAAGCATTGGGATGATCATAGTTGATCTTGGCCCGGTCATCGAATGAGAGCTCAGGTTTGTGATGATAATATGAATCGTGGTGGATAATCTCAACAGAGCGGACAGGGGCAACATCGCGCACTTTATGGGCAACAGTTGTCTTGCCGCTTCCAGTGCCGCCAGCTATCCCGATAATTACAGGAGGTTCTTTTGCACGCTTGGTATTCATGCTCGGAAAAGATAGCACAACTCTGCATTGTGTCAATAGAAGTACGGCGAGTTTATGAAATTCACTCGGCTTTCAGGCAAATAAACCTCATTACCTGCTGAACGAATCTGAGCGTAGCGAAGAGCAGGTCGCCTTATAAAAGGCGACCTGCGTTGAGTGAAGAAGGTGATGAGGTTTATACTTCCTATTTTGCCACTATTCAGATAGGCTCATCACAGAAATCGATTTTTTACACTTGAACGGAGCCAAAAAGTGCCTGCTAACATAATGTCTATCCTCGGTATACCCATTCTACTGCTCCTTGCATGGTCGATGAGTAATAATCGACGTTTGATCCCATGGAGAGTTATCAGTTGGGGCCTTGGTCTGCAATTCGTCCTGGCTCTTATACTCTTGAAAACTCCCTGGGGACAAACTGTATTTGGTGCTGCCAGAGTCTTTATTGCAAATGTGCTCAGCTTCACCGATGCCGGAACAGCTTTTCTGTTTGGCAGCCTTGCTAATACTGAAAACTTTGGCGTTATCTTTGTGATTCATGTCCTGCCAACTGTGATTTTCTTTTCAAGTCTGATGGCAATATTTTATCACCTGGGTGCTATGCAAAAACTGATCTCCGGCGTTGCCTGGATTATGACAAAGACCATGCGCACAAGTGGATCTGAATCTCTTTCTGCAGCAGCTAATATTTTTGTTGGGCAGACTGAAGCTCCACTGGTAATCCGACCTTATGTAAACACTATGACCAACTCTGAAATCATGGCTGTAATGTGTGGTGGATTTGCCACTGTTGCAGGTGGAGTTCTGGCAGCTTATGTCCGATTTGGTGTTGATGCAGGTCACCTGTTGGCGGCATCGATAATGAGTGCTCCAGCTGCACTTGTAGTTGCTAAAATATTGTATCCTGAAACTGAAAAAAGTCCGACACGGGGCACAGTTGATATCAAAGTTCCTAAAGAGTATGCCAACCTTATTGATGCTGCAGCAGGCGGTGCTGGAGTAGGTATGAGGCTGGCAGCTAATATCGGGGCAATGTTGCTCGCATTTATTGCTCTGGTTGCGATGATCGATGCCGGGCTTGGGCTTGTACACTTGTCGCTTCAACAGATCTTTGGGTGGCTGTTCTCTCCTATTGCCTTTTGTATGGGAGTGCCATGGAGCGAAGCTGCTACTTTTGGCGGTCTGCTTGGAACCAAAATTGCAGTTAATGAATTTCTGGGTTACATACAACTGCAGGAAGCAGTCACAGCTGGAACCTTGTCCCCTCGAAGTGTGATTATTGCAACTTATGCCTTGTGTGGATTTGCGAACTTCAGCAGTATCGCAATTCAGATTGGTGGCATTGGCGGCATTGCACCAAAACGCAGAACAGATGTTGCCCGTATGGGATTGAAGGCAATGTTCGGTGGCGCAATTGCATCGTGGTTGACTGCAACAATTGCTGGCATCCTGACGGTTGTTTAGGAGAACAATGTCCAGAATTCAAATTGAATCACTTGAGAGCTATCCATTCAGTTTTGCGATAACTGTTCGCACTACTGACTTGAATTACGGTGGCCACCTGGGAAACGACAAACTGCTTTCACTTGTTCACGAAGCAAGAGTGGCTTTCCTTGCAAGCCTTGGTTATAAAGAACGTGAGTTTGCTGGCGAGTCTCTAATTATGGGCGATACAGCCATCGTCTATCAGGGTGAAGGTTTTGCAGGCGACAAACTCAAAATTGAAGTCGGTTGTTCTGATATTTCCCGATGTGGGTTCAGGCTTAACTATCGAGTTAAAAAAGCAGATGGTACACCGGTAGCTATGGTTGAAAACGGGATGGTCTGCTTTGATTACAATAATAAAAAAGTTAAACCACTTCCTGAAGAAGCATTAACTGCACTAGGAAAATAATGATACAAATAGACAGCCCACAAAATCCTCGATTGAAAGAAATTGCCAAACTGCGCGACAGAAAACATCGCGACGCAACTGGACTGTTCATTATAGAAGAATCGCGGGTTATCAAACGAGCATTAAAAAAAGGTTGGGCGCCAGAAACGGTTTGTTGGTGCAGCGAAAAGATGATCGCATCGGACAGAAAAATACTTTCCGACCTGCGAGAATTTGCTTGTGATCAACTTGAGCTGACTGAAAGAGCGATGAGTAAAATTGCTTACCGGAACAAGCCAGGCGGGTTTTTGGTAATCGCAAAACAGAAATTTATTGAGCTTGCTGATTTACAACTTCCAGACAGTCCTTTGATTGTTGTTCTGGATAATGTTGAAAAGCCGGGTAACCTTGGAGCAGTACTGAGAAGTGCCAGCGGTTCTGGTGTTGATGCAGTTCTGATAAGTGACAATGGAACTGATTTGTTCAACCCCAACACCCTGCGCTCCTCCACAGGTGCTTTTTTTGAGATACCAATCGTGCAATGCAATCCAGAAGAACTCAGAGAATACTTGAAAACAAATAATATTGAAATTACAGCGACTACCCCGGATACAGATATTGTTTATACTGATATTGACATGACAAAAGGAATTGCGCTGGTAATGGGTGCAGAAGATGTTGGGCTGGATATCAATTGGCTCAACAGTGCTGACACAAAAGTTCGTATACCGATGGCAGGAGTTGCGGATTCGTTGAACGTGAGCGTCTCATCGGCGCTGATGATGTATGAAGCAAGACGACAGAGAACAAAATGATTGAAATAACTGATAAAATTACAGTTGATGAAAATGATATTGAATATAATGCCGTCCGCTCCGCAGGCCCCGGTGGACAAAATGTAAATAAGGTTTCTACTGCAATTCAGATTCACTTTGATATCGATAAAATTGAAAACATGACTGATGCAATGCGTGCTCGGCTGGTATTATTAGCTGGCAGTAAATTAAATAAAGAAAATTGCATAGTTATCAAAGCACAGGATCAACGAACACAGGAACGCAACAAGGAAAACGCTCTTAACAGATTGATTGAGCTTATCAAAAAAGCTGCTGTTGAGCCTAAAAAAAGAAAACCTAAAAAACGTTCAAAAGCTTCACATCAAAAGAGACTGAATGAGAAAAAGAAACAGTCAGACAAAAAGAAGAGCCGGAAATTAAATCTCGATAAAGAATGAGTTGCAAAATCAGAGTTTATTGATATGCTGTGAACTGTCTATTTCCTCGCCCAATCTGCAATGAGGAGTGACAAGAATGAACGAGAAAACAATCTTGCTGGGTCTCCTGCAAGCTTGCCCGTATAACAGTGAAACTGAGGACTGCCCATTGCGTGAGATACGCAAGCAACCCTGGGAACAGAGGTTGGAATGGGCTGAAGGACTCAGTACTGATGAAGTTCATGAAATCGTACAATGCCACTATGATGAAGCTGGCAAAAAAGAGCAGAAAGTTAATTCCTGAAGTACATTTTCTAATATTCAGATTGACGTTGGATAACGGTCCCAATTTTTTATAGAAAAGTAACTGCTCCAGTTTCAAGACAAAACTCTGCACCAACAACCCGGGATGCACCAGCAACTTCCAGATCTTTCACTGAAACTCTGATATTTTCGCGGACCGCTTTGTCGACATCGAGATCTACAGCTATCAAAGACTGTTTTATGCTATCGACAACGGTTTTCATTCCGTGTGACAGATGAGGCGAAGGATTTTCAAGTTCACTCAAAGTTGCATTAACAGCACC
>JABIBH010000234.1 GCA_018652925.1 bacterium
ACAGAATCTTTACCAATTATAACAGGAAGCAGAGTGGTGTTCGATCCAATACTCGCCCCATCTTCAATTGTTGTGGTTTTCCACTTTTCGCGTTCTGGTTGAGGTGGCATTGTATCATTGATAAACATTACACCGTGACCAACAAAAACGTCGCTACCAATAGTAACCAATTCGCAAATAAATGTATGACTCTGAATTCTGGTCCTGTCCCCTATTTTCACTCCTGCCTGAATCTCAACAAAAGTGCCAACCATGCTATCTTTGCCAATCTCGCATTCGTACATATTGACAAAGTTCCAGATCTTTGTGCCTTCGCCAATTTTACAATCGCGGATGACCTGTTTCTCATTTACCGGATAACTCATCGTGTTATTTCTCCAAATCTTGGGCTTGCGTTCGTTGACGCCTTCAGTGGACAAGGTTACTGTTAATCGCAACGATACCTTGCAGCATCGCAGGTAGCAACCAAAAGACGGAGATAAAATGAGTAAAATTATTGTAACCGGAGCTGCTGGGTTTATTGGTACTAATGTTGTTCGTTCGCTGAATGAACAGGGAATAGATGATATAGTAATTGTAGACGAGCTTGGCAGTGACGAAAAATGGCGCAACCTGACAACTCTTCGCTACGCTGAGTTTCTTGATCTTCAAGATTTCCGTAACCTTATTCTTCACAACGAATTTTCTGGTGAGTATGACGCTGTTATCCATCTTGGAGCCTGCAGTTCAACAACTGAAACCGATGCCGACTACCTTGCCGATAACAACTACCAATACTCCCGCGACCTCTGCTTATGGTGCCTGGATTATGGGATAAGATTTGTTTACGCATCAAGTGCAGCAACTTATGGCAACGGTTCACTTGGTTACAGCGATGATGATTCAAAAACCGCCAACTACATACCACTGAACATGTATGGCTATTCCAAGCAGATGTTTGATATGTGGGTTCTACGTAACGGGTTCTTTGACCAAATTGTCGGGCTCAAATATTTCAACGTGTTTGGACCATTTGAAGGTCACAAAGGTGATATGCGATCAGTTGTTCATAAAGCTTTCCACCAGATCCAGGAAACTGGCAAAGTCAGCCTGTTCAAATCCTACAAATCGGAATATGAAGATGGTGGGCAGGTCAGAGACTTTATATATGTCAAAGATGCTGTCGATGTAACTATCGACTTTGCATTGAATAACAAAAACTCCGGACTGTTCAACTGTGGCACTGGCTCCTCAAGAAGTTGGCTGGATCTTGCCAATGCTACGTTTGCTGCAATGGGCATTAAGCCAAACATCGATTTTATTGAAATGCCGGAACATCTAAAAGGTAAATACCAATATCACACAGAAGCAGACCCTGCAAAACTGCGTGCTGCTGGCTACGATAAACCGTTTACATCTCTTGAAGATGGCATCAGGGATTATGTGCAAAATTATCTGATGGAGCAAAAATGAGTTTTGCCTGGAGCAGCTTTGCTCGTGACCGATACCTTGAAAGCTGTGGCCACAGCTGGTTTTCCGGCAGTGAGGAAGAACTGCTTGAGCTTGTCCGCTTGAGCTGGGAAAATCGTAAGCCCGGATTTGGCAGAACAGATCTTGAGGCTGTTGTAGTTGTGCCTGTAGATCCAGCTGGATTCAACAGTTCAACAGTTCTCGTTGATAAAAATACTCCATTACATGCAAAAACTGTTCGTCGACGGGAAAATGAAAATAGCTATATATCTGTCTTTGCCGATGCCGATTCAGAGCCAGTCAAATTCGCAGCTGTGGTTTTGTACAGTGCAGAAACTTTATTGGAAAATGGCGGAGAAAGAAGCAGTGATGCTGACTGGGAAGTTGTATGTGTCATTGCATCGTCTGTGGAAAATGAACCGATAGATCCAATCACAATGTCGCGGAATTTTCTAAAAAAACCAGGCGGTACATTCTGTGAATATACCGCCCAACAATTTGCTGAAGCTATCTGGTTTTGGAGCAACCGAGCTGACAAAAAGAGCTAGTTGAACATCGCCTTGACGCTACCCCAGCTCACATCGTCATTATTAACTACACCAGTACCATTAATGCTTGCACATGGAACGCCTGAAATCTGGCATCGAATGCCATTGTTAAAACTTGATCCAGCACTGTAACCAGCTGCCGGTGGCGTAAACCTGGAGTTTTCGTATGGGTCGATAAAAAAGTACACTTCATCCGCTGGAGTCATCACAATGCAGGAAAATGCAGCCAGAAGAAGT
The DNA here is from genome assembly GCA_018652925.1 of bacterium. Lineage (GTDB taxonomy): Bacteria > Krumholzibacteriota > Krumholzibacteriia > LZORAL124-64-63 > LZORAL124-64-63 > JABIBH01. Next base: position 2,235 of record JABIBH010000234.1, read on the forward strand.
GTATCTCCATGTGGTAGTGCAGCTGCTCCCTCACCAATCATTACATTGAATTGTGGAACAGTGGCAAAGTTCATACCCGCAGACAATGACCATTGAGGCTGCAGAACAACCCCTTCAGTACGAATAGAGCATTCCCAGCCAGAGACACCGGTTGAATCCGTAGGTCTTGAGAGTAACAGGTACGCATGAACCTGAACAAACTCGATTGGAGTGGAAATCATTACAATCTCGCCTCCATGGTCAAAATAGATCCCCAATCCATCAGGATCGTGGTCAATTTGAGCAGAGGCCTGCAACGGTAAGATGATAGCTCCGACTACTAGTAACAGTAATGTTTTATTCATGAGCATCTCCTTTTGTTACAACGCCAGATGCGTTGATTCGTGCTTTTTGCAACTATTTTCCAAGAAATATGTTGCTTACAGCAGGAGATGCATATTTAACGCCAAACTGCCTTGATTGAGCCAAAACTAACGTGATTATTCTCAACGGCACAATTTACATGATCAACATCGTAGGTCTTCAGAACCCACTCATCGCCATACCAGAAGAACAGAGCATCAGCATTGTTATAGCATTCTGCAGTCTGTACATCCGGGAAAAGTTGGAAATAATCATACATTACAAAAGAGAACATTGGGAATTCATATGATTGTACAACCCAATATCCATCTGGTCTGATTTCTGAAACAATCAAACCATCTGTAAGGTTTATCCAGCAGCTCTCGTAACCTTCAGGCTCTTGCATTAGTTCCATGCCATTAACATAAAGCAGCGGAACATCCATATAGCCTGTTACGGCTATCTCAGCATCGGCAGGATAGCTCATGCTAAGCATAGAGCGTCCATCATGTTCCGAATACAAAGCACGAATGGAAACAATGTCACCTTCCTAGACAGTTGGCAACTCGCCAACCCATACCCAGATAGCGTTCCATTGACCAACAGGTTGCTCGGAAACACAAAAACTGTTGCTCATAACTTTGGTCACAACAGCGTTGTCGACATTCAAAACAGTGCCCTCGGGAATCAACCCGGTACGAGCATCGTGTATTGGGCCAGCAATCGCTGTTCCAGTCATTACGAGTAAAAGAAAAATCAAGCAATATTTCATGACAGCAGTCCTTTCAACGACCATTTCAATTCAGAAACAACAAACATCCCCTAGTTATGCCCCCCAATAACGAGGGGCACTGTTCATCGTTTTATTTTGTTAACGATACAAAGCTTTCACAGAGCCAAAGCTTACATCTTCATTAGCAACAACACCACAAGGGTCGATGTTGATTTGAGCAACAGCAGCACCAAATGGGAATCCACTTGAAACTTGTAAAGGAACCAAGAGTCCAGCATTATCACCAGCTGCATAGCCAGGTGAAGGAGGAGTAAATGAACCTGCATCCAGGTTCTTTACTCCAAATGATACTTGGTCTGTTGGCGCCAAAACATAAGCTGTTAAAGTAGCCAATAGAACAACATTGCTGATAACTGGAGTGGCCAGTTCATTTTCACCAAGTCCAACTGCGAACAGAGGTGCAGCGAAAACATTCAATGGCTGTACGCCATTAAGTGCCCATGCAGAAGCTGTAAGAGGGCCATCGGTAGTGACTTCACACTCAAAACCTGATACTCCTGATTCTTCAGAAATATTGTTTGCGAGCAGGTAAGCTGTGATTGGTGTGAATGGAGCCGCAGTTGACATGCAGACTTCATATCCGAATTCGTCAAAGTAGAGACCGATTCCATTTTCATCAGGATCGATCTGAGCAAATGCCACAGTTGCAATTGCAATCATCATTAAGGTTAAAATAGCTTTTTTCATGTGGGATCTCCTTTGGGTTTAGAACAGTTTGCGAACAGTTTTTGACTACTTATGTAATATTATAGCATATTTTACACCAAAAGTGTGGATTATTTTAATATTATATGATATTTTTTATCTTTTTATTTGCATCCCCTGTTATGTGCAAAAAAACAAACGGGCCACTCCAATCAAGGAGTAGCCCGTTTTTTATCAGGTTCTGCCAGAAATTATCTGTACAGAGCTTTTACTGAGCCAAAGCTCACATCGTCATTGGCTACTACGCCACATGGATCGATGTTAATTGTTGCTACAATACCGTCTAGTCCTGAAATTCCAAGAGGAATCAAAACACCGGCATTGTTAGCAGCTGCATAACCAGGAGCTGGAGGATTAAATGAACCTGCATCCAAGTTCTTTATTCCAAATGATACCTGGTCTGTTGGCGCCAAAACATAAGCTGACAAGGTAGCCAATAGAATGACATTGTCCATTACTGGTGTAGCCAATTCAAATTCACCAAGTCCAACTGCAAACAGTGGTGCAGCGAAAACATTCAACGGCTGTACGCCATTAAGTGCCCATGCAGAAGCTGTAAGAGGACCAACAGTAGTAACTTCACACTCAAAACCAGATGCACCAAATTCGTCACTTGGTGTGGTAATCAGCAGATAAGCTGTGATTGGGGTAAATGGAGCTGCAGTTGTAATGCAAACTTCATAACCTAGAGTGTCAAAGTAAAGTCCGATTTGGTCAACTTCATCATCGACTTGTGAGAACGCAACAGTTGCTAGCGACAGCAACATCAGGGTTAAGATAGCCTTTTTCACGTGGGGGTCTCCTTCGTTATGGGGGTTCTGACGAACTAGAAACCCGATTATAACATATATTTTATGGCAAATGTAAAATATTTTTTGTGTTTATTAACTTTTTTTCTACCTGATGAATTCTATAAAAAACGAGCCGTCCCTTAACTAAAGGAGCGGCTCGTAATATTCTTTAGATTCTGTCAGAAATTATCTGTACAGAGCCTTTACAGCACCAAAGCTTACTTCTTCGTTAGCAATTACACAGTCGCCAACAACAAGTCCATCAGCCATTGGGTTCATTTTGAAAGCACCATAGCCAAACAGCATAATTCCTGTTACGCCATCGTAGCACATCTCTACTTCAAGACCAGTCTCGTCAAAGAAATAATCATCGTTAATCAAATCAATAGAGCTCTGATAGCTCCTTGCTGCCCACTCACCATAGCCTAGTAATTCAACAACCCAAAAACCGTCTGTAAAGGTAACAAATCCACTCTCCCATGGTTCATAGTCAGCAGCTGCTGCTGCAACTGTCATAACCATTGGAGCAACTGGAGCATTGCCAGTTATTGTAATCAAAGCAAGGTTAAGCTGAATAATTTCAGAAAGATCATAATACTCAGTGTATTCACCATCAGTTATAGTAATTTCATCACCAATAGCAAATCCAGAAGCATCGCCACAGTAAACCCAAACACCAGTATAAGGACCAGCTGGTAGTTCAGTCATAGAAAAACCGTTGTAACGGACACCTGTAATAGTACCTGAAGCAGTAACCAGATCACCCTGTGCATAAACACCAGTGTTAAGGTCATAGATAACGCCTGCGAATGCAGAGGTAGAAACGATCAGGGTCAAAGCAACTAGCAGTAGCTTTTTCATAGAGAATCCTCCAAAGATGCGAAACAATTTATAGTTCGGAGCATGGCGCACATAAATGTTTCGCCTTTCCAAACTAACCTAGGTCTCATTACCGTAACACAAACAAAATAAGATGTCCATAACAAAACATCAATTATGCCATAAATAACTTGCTCTAATTAACAAAAAAACTCCCCGACTGTTAAGTCAGGGAGCATTTATTCAACTGGGAAAAAAACTAGCGTGAGTAATACTCAATAACTAGTGGAATTTCACAAGTCACAGGAATTTCTTCCCTTGGTGGATTATAACCAAATGTGACTGTCATTGCTTTTTTATCACGTGTGATATAAGGCGGTGGAGTCAATGAAGTATCCAGAGCAACATGGAAACAATCCATGTTCATGCTCTTTTTCCGAACAGAAACAACATCTTCAGGTTTTACCTGATATGAAGGGATATCAACTTTTTTACCATTAACCAGAACGTGACCATGGTTTACATACTGACGAGCAGCATAGATTGTTCTGGCAAGACCACCACGCAAAACAACAGCATCAAGCCTTGCTTCAAGCAACTGAATCAATGTATTGATCAAGTCACCCTTCTTAGATGCTTTCTTGTAGTAGTTCACCATCTGACGCTCGTGAACGTTGTACTGGAAACGCAACCTTTGTTTTTCAACCAACTGCGCTTTATAAGGTGACATTTTTTTACGACGCATCTGTGAGTTGCGACCGTGCATTCCTGGACCATAAGGTTTGCGGTCCATGTACTTTTCAGCTTTTGGAGTCAGCGCTACACCAAGTGAGCGTGACTTTTTGATTTTGGATCCTGTGAACTTCACTAAACTAGCCTCCATAATTGGGCATAAAAATACGGCAGCCTTCGCTTTATTTTGTGGATTGAAGGCAACCACTAAGTTCCAGATTGACGGGCTTGAAGTCGACGCTTAGAAAGCGGCACAACAAGCATCCATGCCTGAGTCCTGTCAATCCAGACTGCGAATAATAGCCTTATACTGTCTAACTGTCAAGATTGCTGAAATAAACCTCCTCACCTCATTCACTCAACGCAGGTAACTTTTCAAGTGACCTGCTCTTCGCTTCGCTCAGATTCGTTCATTAAGGTAATGAGGTATATTTAAATACCTGACAGGTAGCACAAACGTACCCCCAGGTACATATTTCATTGACTTAGTATAGTCTGTAAAATCTGTAACTAGTTGATGATATTCGCGTTAAGCAGCTATCCCGGTGATTGGCATTATAACTGCAATGTATAAATTCAAATAGTTACACCAACAAAGGAATGAACCATGAAAACCAGAACAATCGCAACCACAATGTTAACTGTAGCAATATTGACAATTTCAGCAGGAATTGCTCAGGCTAGAGTTATCGTCAGGCCAAGAGTTGTAGTAGTAAAACCAAAAATTGTAGTAGTAAAGCCTGCACCAGTTCAAAAAGCAAAAGTCTGGGTTCCAGGACATTTTGTGAAAAAACCTTATCACCGCAAAGTCTGGGTCCCAGGTCATTGGAAAAAAATCTGATCAGAATTGCAAAAAAACCGGGAATTAATGCAAAGAAGATTTTCCACTAAGTGGAAAATCTTCTTTTTTATTATAACTGTCAAATACAGATTAATCTCTTACATGATCAATTCTGATACTGACCGATCCATCCATTTCAGATCTGACATCAGGCTGAGCAACGGCTGTAATTTCAATCCAGTCCTCAGAAAGAATCATTGATTCGGTCAGATATTCTGCAATTTCTGTAGCACGTTTGTCGGCTAAATTCTGCTCTTCCGCAACAACTACAACAGAAAGTGGTGATCGTGGATGATCACGCCTGATGGTATCCGCTGCCAGAGTGAGCCATCCTTTTCCCGAGCTGTTTGGAGAGGTTGCTTTGGGAGAGAAAATCTCATCCCCTGAGAATTCCAGCCTGCGCTGGTTGTCATACGCATAATCCACCGATGGAATTCTAAAACTCACACCCAGGTAGTTATATGTATTGGTCCCTTTATCTGTAACACTGAAAATGTAGCTATACGGATAGCCTACACGCAGCATTGATCCAAGATCACCTTTACCGTCCCAGGCAACTTTTTTGGGCTTACCCTTACCTTTGTAAGAGCGGAAAGTTTGACCACGGTAATCTATAACAAATAGTTCCCATGACTTTGACTTGTAGCCTTCAAGTTGTTCCGGGTAAAAAGTTACAACAGGAACTGTCGCCATATCGGACAACCACGGATGAGGTAGTTGTGTACTGGCAAGTTGTGGTGGATTATCAAAAAGTGGCTGCAGTCCGTCTATCGGACTGATACCAAATATTTCACTGTCAATTCTAGTGAAAAACGAATCGATAATTGCAGCAGTCATTGGAAATGCAAAAGCTGATTTAGTGATGTCTTGTATAACATCGTTCTCAGCTTCAACAACTATATCATCCAATGTTGCCGAACCCTGTTTTTCTGTCCATGCAAATGCCTGAACGGAACTTAAAATTAGTATTGCGCATACTGCTAATATTGCTGAAGTGTAGTTGCGCTTGTTGCTTAGCATTGTTGTCCTTCTTTCGCAATTGTCCTTTATTTATATGTTAATTGAGCCGGAACATTATTGTTATTACCCCCCATTGTTCCTGCAGTGATCCTTCTAATGGTTCAAATCTGAACATCTTTATTGCTTCCATAGCAGCCTTATTCAAATCACGGTGAGCTGATGTTTGTTCAAAAAACATGTTGCTCTTAACATTGCCATCAGGCATAACAGTAAAATGAACCGCTACGACTCCCTCCCAGCCCTTACTCTTGGCAAGTGCTGAATATTCAGGCGGAACGCTCTTGAGAATTCGTCGATTGGATATCTCGCCAGTTATGGACATAGATACACCACTTCCTCCCAAAGACGGTGTTGCTTCTGCAACCACCTTTCTTTCTTCGGCAGGTTTGGTTTTAACTATAGCGTTTATTTCTGGTGCTTCTGCAACTGCCTGTCTGGTTCTTCCTGACAACGCCGCTGCACCATTACCATTGCCGTAATCCAGCAAAGTACGTCGACCTTTTGATTCCAGGTTCGCAGTTGCCTGAGGCAATTCAACATCGGCAGCAGCAGCTTGATATCTTTGCGCTGCAGCTACAACCAGAATATCCTCAACTGAACCTTGATAAACTTCTTGTCCTTCAGAAAGAGAGCCACCTACAAGAGCCGCATTTCCGCCTTCAACACCACCGGTTGGCAGACTGAAAGACATTTTGCTTTTACTTCCTGAGCTGACTTCAAATTCAACATTTTCCAGGTTTGTTTTACTTTTCTTTCCAACCAGAGCCATGTTCTGCGCATTAAAATCTGACGGAGTTGTTTTGCTCGACAGTTTCGGGCTGGATACATCGGCAGACATTATCCCGGCATTGCGCAAGTTCGATGTGTCGACATTTGGCATCTCGACATCAGCAAATTTTTTGCTATTAAGTCTGGACGTGGTATCAAGTAATGGTTTGCGAGTTGTATTCTGATTTAATTTTGGTGCATCAGTATCAAGCATCTTTGCTTTGCGACTGACAGGTTTGGGCAGATCCAGTTTAGCTAATTTTTGCTCGAGAGTCTTTTTGGGTTTAACCAATGAGCGAGTCTCAATGCCTGGCAATTCTGCTTCTACTTCAGCAACTTCTTGCTGTTTCTGTTCTGGCAGAGCGACTTTTGGTTGTGTTTTCAGCTTTACTTTTTTTGCAACATCTTCACCGTAACGTGCTTCTATGTACGCTATTTCAGTCAACTCATCCATAACGCCATCAACCAGTTTTGGCCCCATCTGCATTATGAACATCAACAGCAACAACAGTCCACCATGAACAGCTATCGATACCCCAAAGCCACCACTTGTAGCAGCTTTTCGATTCAATGCTTCATGCATCATCACTGGGCATCACCGCCTTGATCAGGTTTCGATGTAGCAATAGCTATGCGCGGAGCT
>JABIBH010000235.1 GCA_018652925.1 bacterium
CAGAACAACTGACCTGGCAGAAGTTGTTTCCCGAGCTGATATAGTAGTTGCAGCAATTGGTATACCAGAATTTCTAACCAGAGAGCATATTGCAAAAGATGCAGTTGTTATTGATGTGGGTATCAATCGTGTTGAAGATTCTGCAAAAAAATCAGGCTACAGATTGACAGGCGATGTCCATCCAGATGCCTTGGATGGCTGGGCCTCGGCATATACTCCAGTACCAGGTGGTGTCGGACCGATGACTATTGCAATGCTTTTACAGAATACCTGGGATTCTCATTGTTTGAGGAATAACATCGATGTGTAAATCTGCCATAAAGGATACTTTTGCAAATGAAGTCATAGACTTCGAGAATTATTTGCGTGCTACTTTTGATTCTTTCAAAGGCATACCCAATCGACTTAAATCAGCAATGGGCCATAGCCTTTTTAGTGGTGGTAAACGTTTACGACCGATTCTGGCTCTTTGGACTTTTGAATCACTTGCTGATAGCTCATTGCCTGAAGATCGTGAACGAATCCTTTCAGTCGGTGTTGCGCTTGAGATGATTCATACATATTCATTAATTCACGATGATTTACCAGCAATGGATGATGATGATCTGCGTAGGTCGAGGCCAACCTGTCATATTGAATTTGATGAGGCAACAGCAATTCTTGCAGGTGATGGTCTTCAAGCTTTGGCTTTTGAAATATTGTCTGACATTCCAGCCCATGGCGCTGCACTTGTAAATGACTTGGCTATCAGTGCTGGGCCTGCGGGTATGGTTGGTGGGCAACAGCTGGATCTTGATAATGAAGGACAGGACTTATCGGATTCATTAATTAAAGAAATTCATTCTCTTAAAACGGCTAACCTTATTGCTGTATCTATTGCAATGGGCGCCAGGCTTGCTGGCCTCAATTCAGACAAATTGGATGCTGTAAAATCTGCTGGGATGTTACTTGGGTTAGCATTTCAGGCAGCAGATGATATTCTTGATGTTACATCTGACAGCATAACTCTGGGTAAAACTGCAGGTAAGGACATGCAGTCAGAAAAACCAACGTGGGTCAGGTATGAAGGGCTTGCCATGGCAGAAAAAAGAATGATGCAGTATGGCAGCTCAGGGCAACAGCAATTGGCCTCATTGTTGCCAATTAATGACTCCTCAAGTAAACTACTGGAGTTAGTTGAAAACCTTTGGGAAAGAGATAGGTAGTTGGGATCATGTCAAAACCAATCCTGGAAAAAATAGATTCTCTAGATCAGCTTTCTGATTTGAACTCTGGACAGCTTGAACAACTATGTTCTGAGCTTCGTGAAAAAATCATTTCAACTGTATCGGAAACTGGCGGACATCTTGGAGCCAGCCTTGGCGTAGTTGAACTGACTGTTGCACTCCATCTGGTTTTCAATTCCCCGAAAGACAAAATAATCTGGGACGTTGGTCATCAGGCTTATGTCCATAAGTTGTTGACTGGCCGCTTGAATAATTTTCACACTTTAAGACAAAAAGGTGGCATAAGTGGTTTCCCAAAGCGGTCTGAAAACGAGCACGATATGTTTGGTGTTGGCCATGCCAGTACATCAATCAGTGCCGCGCTCGGATTTGCAATCGCTCGTGATATAAAAGGCACTGATGAAAAAGTAATCGCCGTAATAGGCGATGGCTCAATGTCTGGCGGTCTTGCTTTTGAGGCAATGAATAATGCCGGTCAAGTGCAACCAAACATGATTGTTGTGCTGAATGATAATGAAATGAGTATTTCGCCTAACGTTGGAGCTCTTGCCAAATACCTGACAAGAATTACTTCAGGGCAATTATATACCAGATTTGAAGCTGACCTTTGGAAGATACTTGGTAAGCTACCTCACGGTAGCAAGGCACAGAAACTTGCCCATCGAGTCAAAGAAGGACTGAAACAGCTTGTTGTGCCTACAATACTATTTGAGGAACTTGGGTTTAAGTACTTTGGTCCAATTGATGGTCATGATATTGAATTACTAGCTGCCACGTTGAACTCTGTTCAGCAAATCAAGGGTCCAATATTACTTCATGTTGTAACAAAAAAAGGTAAAGGGTACAGCTTTGCTGAAAGAGAAAAGGCAAAGTACCATGGAGTAGGCAGATTTGATAAAACGCGTGGCTTACAGAAACCGCAATCTTCAGTTCCTAGTTATACTTCAGTATTCGATGAAGCCCTTATGTCGATTGCTGAAGAAGATAAACGAGTTGTAGCAATTACAGCAGCCATGCCTGATGGAACCGGCCTTGGGCAATTCATGAAAAAATATCCTGAGCGATTTTTTGATGTTGGTATTGCCGAAGCACACGCTGTTACTTTTGCTGCGGGTTTGGCGTGCCAGGGGTTGAGGCCTGTTGTTGCTGTGTATTCAACTTTTTTACAACGAGCTTACGATCAAATTATTCACGATGTAGCACTCCAAAAATTACCTGTAGTATTTGCAATTGATAGAGGTGGGCTTGTTGGTGAAGATGGTCCTACACACCACGGTGTTCTGGATCTTTCATTTATGCGTCTGGTCCCGGATGTTGTTGTGATGGCTCCGCGTGACGGCAATCAGTTGAAATCAATGCTCAGACTTGCGTTCAATAGATTTGATGGACCATCGGCATTACGCTACCCTCGAGGAGCAGTCCCTGACTCGATTCCAGCCTTAAAATCTGTTGACCAAAACGAAACAGGATTGTCTGAGCAAATTATTTCAGGCAGAGATGTCTGTTTTGTTGCGATTGGAACTATGGTAGGTGTTGCAGTTGAAGTTGCAAGACAACTGAAGTCAATGGGTGTAGATGCTGAAGTTATTGATGCCAGGTTTATAAAACCTCTTGATCAGGCAATGTGTTCAAGGGTTTTCTCAAAATTTGCTCATATTTATACCTTAGAAGAAAATACAATCTGTGGCGGTCTTGGTTCATCGATACTTGAATGGGCTGCTGCAAATAAAATGCTGAACAAATCTTCTATTACGAACATTGCTATACCTGATGAATTCGTTGAGCATGGCACCAGAGATGAATTACTCGCTGATATCGGGTTGACTGCCGAATCGATTTTAAGCCAGGTAATATCAGAGTTACCAAAATCAATTATTCTGGACCAGAAGGCTAGTTCTGTAGAATAACATTGGAGGCCTGGAGTGAAAATCAAGCGCATATCAATATTCGGGAACCCTGAAAAGCTGGATATCAATCAGGCTGTAAATACTATTATAGAAAAAGCTGCTAATCGCTCAGTTGAAATCAACATCCAGGACAGCTTGGCAGACGTTGTTGGCAGAACAGATTTGTCCATCAGGGAAGATCAGCTTGCAGAATGCTCTGATATTGTCATTGCTCTTGGTGGCGATGGAACAATGTTACGAGCAGCCAGAGCTTTGCTTGGCAGTTCTGTCCCATTGATGGGAGTCAATCTAGGAGCTCTTGGCTATCTTACAGATGTCCCTCTTTCTGAGCTACCCGGAAGTATCGATTTATTGCTCGCCGGCGACTTTACAGTTGTTGAAAGAAAACGGTTATCTGGTTTAATTAAAAATGGTAATAATAAAGGCAAAACCTTTGAGGCTTTGAATGACATTGTTGTGAACATGGGCTCTTTGGCAAGACCACTACTTATGGAAATAATTATTGATGGTGTAAGGCTGGGAAAATTTTTAGGTGATGGATTAATTGTTAGTACTCCTACGGGTTCAACTGCCTATAGCTTATCTGCTGGGGGATCAATAGTTCATCCTGCAGTTTCCGCAATTTTAGTAACTCCTATTTGTCCCCACAGTCTCGCTGTGAGACCGCTCCTTGCTCCTGAGGGGAAAGTAGAGCTGGTCCTTCATGATGCTGCTGCCGGGGCAATGCTTTCCGCTGACGGTCAAGTTGCAGGTGAATTGGGCGATGGTGACAGGATTTCCTACACGATTAGTGAACATAAAGTAAAGTTAATCAAGTTCAGAAAAAACGATTTCTTCCGTGCAATGAGAAGAAAACTTCAATGGGGTGCGATAAAGCGTCGTAGTTATAGGAAATAGAATGTTACTTGAGCTTCGCATTAGTAATCTAGCAATTGTAGATGATTTATCCATATCGTTTGCAGAAGGTTTGACAGTCATAACTGGTGAAACCGGTGCTGGGAAATCAATCATTGCAGGTGGATTAAGTTTATTACAGGGTTCTGCTGTTACAAAAGAAATCGTAAGGCATGGTGAAAACGAAGCTTTTGTTGAAGCAATATTTGAAGTTCAGGAAATTGATCCCCGATATGAAAAGATTAAAAGAAAAGGTGTCCGCCTGGATTCTGATGGGATAATTGTCCTCAGACGCGAAATTCGCCGAGAAGGGCGTGGTCGTGTCCTGATAAACGGGTTAATTTCTTCATTATCAATAATGTCCGATATTGCGTCTTTGTTATTATCGGTACAGAGCCAGGACCAGAAGCGAGAGTTGGGAGACAAACACTTTGCCTTGAACTTTCTTGATGAAGTGCTGAATCTTATTCAACTCCGGAAACAGCATGTTATTTTGTGGAAAGATTGGCGAGAAAGTAAACGGAGCCTAAATGCCAGGATTGCTGAGGATGAGTTACTTTTGGAACATCTGGAATATATTTCTTACCAGTGCCAAGAGCTGACGGAAGCTGAACTTGAGGCAGGAGAGGAAGAACAACTTGCA
>JABIBH010000236.1 GCA_018652925.1 bacterium
CACCTGGGGTGTGAAGCGTGGAATTTTTTCCAATGAAGCTGGCCAGGGTTCAGCACCGATTGCTCATGCAGCAGCGAAAACTGACGAACCTGTGCGCGAAGGTGCTGTAGCTATGCTCGGGCCAATGATTGACACACTTATAATCTGTACTATCACCGGTCTGGTCATTCTTACCACAGGTGTCTGGACTGAAAAGCATTATGACTCTCTGCCAATCAATTCACAATCCTCACTGACTTTCATCACAGCCGGTGCATCGGTTGCAACCAATGGTCGCATTATTGAAAGCGATCGGTTTACTGGTACTGTCAACGTTGACAACGGAGAACCTGAAGACGTTTTGATTGTCCGTAACCACAGCACAGTAATCAGCCCTGTTATTACTGCTGACGACAATAATTGGATTGGAGTACTTGAAATCATTGAAGGTAAAATTGTTTCTGAAGACATACCCGACCTTACTCTGCACGGCAATATGTCTCTCAACGGTTCTCCATTGACTGCGGCAGCTTTCACAAGGGGACTTGGGAAATATGGCTATCTGATTATTACTGTCGGTGTTTTTCTGTTTGGTATTTCAACTGCTATCAGCTGGAGTTACTACGGAGACAGAGCGATGGTTTACCTGTTCGGTACTGAATCAATTCTCCCATACAAAATCATCTTTTGCATAACGCATTTCCTTGGTGCAATATTCTCACTTGAAATTGTCTGGAACTTTGGCGACTCTGCTCTAGGATTGATGGCGTTACCAAACTTGCTGGCGTTGATTCTGCTTGCAAAGAAAACACGCAACATGACCGACGAGTACTTTGCTCGAGAACATAAACCACTGAGGTAAGAAACAATGAACTACCTGACAGCAGGTCGTGCCGATAAGCATAAACTATATGAGACTTCAGTCCAAAGTGCTGATACAGAAGTCGAATTCATGGATCGTGTTTTTGTTGAACGATTTGGTCGCACTCCCCAATACCTGCGCGAAGACTTTTGCGGCACTGCATTAATGTGCAAGGAGTGGGTCGAAAAACGTGAAAGCAATCACGCGATTGGTATCGATCTTGATGAGTCAACCTTGCAGTGGGGGAAAGAAAATAACCTCAACCCTATTGGGGCTGCTGCACAAAGAGTTTCTTTAATTTGTGATAACGTTTTGAACGTTACCGACCCATCGACTGAAATCATAGCCGCAACCAACTTCTCCTGGTGGGGGTTTCATGACCGCAAGGTATTGAAACAGTACTTTATGAGCAGCTTGAATTCCCTTGTAGATCAAGGAATGTTGATGCTGGACATCTTTGGTGGGCCTGAAGCTCAAGTCGTTCAATTTGAAGAACGTGAGTATGACGGATTCACTTATATCTGGGATCAGGACAAGTTCAACCCAATCACTCATTCCTATAAATGTAACATCCATTTCCGTTTTCCTGACGATAGCAAGATGGAAAATGCCTTTCAGTACGACTGGAGAATTTGGACAATTCCTGAAACTCGTGATTTATTACTTGAATCCGGGTTCAAGGAAGTAGTAATTTATTGGGAAGGGACTGATCAGGACGGAAACCCGAACGGAAATTTTCAACCATGCGGAGCTGGCGATCTTGCTCCAGCTTGGGTTGCATATATAGTAGCTTTCAAATGAGTGATGTGATGGAGGATTGTTAATGGACAACCAGGCTTGTGTTCATTGTGAAAAATATATCGATGAAGATGCTGAATTCATCAAATATAAAAAAATGAAATTCTGCTCAAAGGATTGCAAAGAGGGTTGGATTGATAAACAGTCTGACGATGCAATAGTTGATCCTGATGATATTGATTTTGGTCTTGACGAACCAGTTGACCATGATGATCCCAATATTGACGACCTTGATGGTCTGGATGATATAGATGATCTGGAAAATCTTGACGATTTCTAAGCTACGCTAAACAAAAAAAGGAGGACACAATTGTGTCCTCCTTTAATTTTTTCCCAACCAAAAGACTATCCGCAACTACCGCTGCTACTGCAACTGGTATCACTGCATCCACCAGCAGCACTAGCCAATGAAATTGTGTAGCCTTTTCGCATGCCGTCATCAATGTAGTCAAGAACCAGGCCTCCGCCTTGGACAACTTGTTGTTCTACATCTGGAGCCATGCAATATTTTCTGCCTTCAATTTCCCAAGTTTTATCATCGTCAGCAGGCTCATCCAGAGCCATTCCCACAGAGGGACCGCCTCAGCCAAACCCCTGAAAGTAAAATCGGATTGCCTGAGGGCCATCCTCAGGAAGTTCTAACCCTGCCAATGCTTCATTGGCTGAGCTGGAAACTTTAATCAAGTCTGTACTCATTTTATCCATCCTTTTTGTGTTCAAAAATTACCTACTGGAATAGCATAGTCAATTAGTTGCATAGATGCAAACATTAACTACCATCCCAGATTCAAAAGAATCTAGTCAATTTTTCTACCATGTCCAAACTTCCGTTTGAAATCTTCCAGAACAGTATAGCTCACTGGAACCAGAATCAGCGTAATTGCAGTTGCAAACAACACTCCAAATCCGAGACTAATAGCCATCGGAATCAGGAACTGTGCCTGCAGGCTCTTCTCCAGCAACAGCGGACTCAAGCCGGCAAAAGTTGTCAACGATGTCAAAATAATCGGCCTGAATCGTCGAGTTCCACTCTCAATAACTGCCTGCTTCAGATTACCGTCGGTCTTCAGTTTACGATTGATAAAATCGACCATAATCAGTGAGTCATTTACCACAACCCCCGTAAGAGCAACCACTCCAAAACTACTCAGTAATGTTAGGGATTTGCCCATAATCACATGGCCAAGCACTGCTCCTAAAAACCCGAACGGAATTGCGGTCATGATTATCAGAGGTTGAGTATAAGATCTGAACAGAACTGCAAGTAATGCAAAAATCAAAATCAGGGCCATTATAAATCCGTTGCCCAGGCTCTCCATCGATTCCTTTTTGTCTCTGTCCTCTCCTTCAAACGAGAAATGAAGAGAAGGATATTCTGCCCGCAGTTTAGGAATCAGCTCATTGGTTAAAGCTGCCTGAACCTGTCCTGCGTTGGTTACTTTCTCATCGACGTCAGCAATTACACTGACAATCCGCCTGCGATCCATTCTGCTGATCGATGCATACCCTCTGCCTCTGTCAACTATTGCCACTTTGCTGAACGGAACTTCTGCACCATCGGGTGTTCTGATCAACATTTTTTCAATATCACCAATGCTCTGTCTGTTTGATTCTGGATAACGAATCATCACACGAACATCGTCTCTGCTACGCTGGATGCGCAACGCCTCTGCGCCATAGAAACCTTGTCTGACTTGTCTGGCCAGATCACTCAAAGTTAACCCAAGAGTTCGCGCTTCAGGTTTAAGCTTAAGTTTGAGCTCAACTTTTCCCTCTTCGTAGCTATCAGTTACATCTGTAACTCCAGGGTAGGACGAAAGCTCCAGCTTTACTTTTTCCGATGCTTCTGTCAGCAAATCAACGTTATGTGATGACATCTGTAATTCCAGCGGCGCACTGCCGTGAAACAGGTTACTTGAAAACGTAACAGATACAACTCCAGGTACAGGTCCAGTAAGCTCCCGCCACCTTCTAATCATATCACTACTGGCAGCCTCGCGATCTTCACCCTTCACCAGTTCAACATTTATTTCAGCTTTATGTGCACCTGAAAATGATTTGTCGGTTCCACCGCCAGGCATATTAACACCACCTCTTGGCTGTGTTCCGATAGTCGTAAAAGTATGCTTGAAAACTGTTTGTCCATATTTTTCAGAAAGCTCCCGATCAAGTTCATTCAGCCCACTAGTAATTTGCGTAATAGCTTTCTCAGTCTGCTGAACAGTTGTTCCTGCCGGCATGTTCACCACACAAATCATATTGTCAGCATCAATTTTTGGCATGAATACAAACTTGATATGTCCACCGGACACATAGCCAATCAATAGCAACATCGATGCAGTTGCAATAGCTGACACAATTGCTTTATGGCATAGTGACCATTGAAGTACCGGCTTGTATTTTTTCTCGATAAAATTTTCAAAACCTGTGGCAAATTTTTCCTGAAGACCCATAATACCGCTACGAGGTTTTGTTTTAGTTTTGTCTGGAACTGTTGAAAGGTGGGCTGGTAAAATCAGCAATCCCTCAACTAGTGAAACCAGTAAAACTGAAATAACAACAATTGGAATCACACCCATGAATTTACCCATGATCCCATCAACAGCAGCCAATGGATAGAACGCAATTACTGTGGTAGTGACTGCCAGAATAACAGGAGTTGCCACCTCTTTTGTGCCTTCTATTGCAGCTTTATATCTGCCCTTACCCATCTGCCGATGTGCATAAATATTTTCACCAATCACAATTGCATCATCAACAACCAGACCAAGGACAATAATAAATGCAAACATCGATATCATATTCAATGAACCACCAAACCATGGCAGTATCCAGAATCCACCCATAAAAGAAATCGGGATTCCAAGAGCAACCCAAAACGCAAGTCGAGGTTGCAGGAACAGAGCGAGGCAGCCAAAAACCAGAATCAAACCGATAACTCCATTACGAGTCATCAATTCCATACGACCGCGATAAATTACTGCTCTATCTGCCCATGCTTCCATTGTCAATCCGGCAGGAAGTGCATCACGATTAAGTTCAATATATTCATTTACTGCACCTGTCACATCGAGCACCGATTCATCGGCAGCTCTGTAAACAGCAATCTGGGCAGCCGGTTTTCCATCGAAACTTGTCCTGCTGTCCTGATCCTTGAATCCGTCAATCACAGTGGCAATTTCGCCAAGTTTTATACTGACGCCAGTAGCAGTAGAAATAACAGTGATATCAGCAAATTCCTTGCCCGTGAATCTTTGACCTTTAGTTCTAACCAGAATTTCGCCTGCATTTGTTTTGACCGATCCGCCAGGCAAATCCATACTTCCAGCTCTTACTGCGCCGGTTACTTGTTCAAACGTCAACCCATATTTTCTCAGAGACTCTTCACTTACCTCGATAGAAATTTCATAAGGTCTTGTCCCAACAACTTCAGCAAGACTAACCTCTGGCAGAAGCAACAAATCATCTCTTACTTTTTCACAGGTAACCTTCAGGGATTTCTCATCAACGTCTCCATAGACAACAACATTGATTGCCTGTTCCTTGGAGACCATAATCTGAACTACAGGTTTTTCAGTTTCCGCAGGGAACGTTATGATTCTGTCGACGGCCTGTTTGATATCGTCCAGCACTCTTTGCTGATCAACACCAAGTTCCATCTCTGCAATAACAGTTCCGCTGTTTTCAACTGCTGTGGAAGTAATTCGTTTTATGCCATCGATGCCCTGAATTGATTCTTCAACTCTGACACAAACAGCTTCTTCAACATCGTCTGGACTTGCACCAAGATAGGGAACCGTAATAATCACCCGATCAAGATTAATGTCAGGAAACACTTCCTGTTTAATTGATTTAAGGCTCATCAATCCAGCTAAAATTATAAATACCATTAGCAGATTTGCAGCAACATGATTGCCGGTGAACCATTCGACAAGTCTGTTCATTATTGGTCCCCCCCTGCTACTATAATTTCAATCCCATTAGTCACAACTTCAAGGTGTGATGTTACAACCTTCTCTCCTGAAGATAATCCACGCACAATTGCTGTCTCGTCTTCCAGGTGCAGAACTTCAACCTCTCGAATAACCAGTTTTGAATCTTCAACCACCCAGCAGTTATCGTC
>JABIBH010000237.1 GCA_018652925.1 bacterium
ATTAGGGTCACTGTTGCAGCCCCATACACAGCTGAGGGCGAACCACATCTTGGCCCTGATTATGTTGATGTAACAAACGGTGGCTGTAACAGTGACCCTAATGTTTATGGTCAAATTGTTGGTGACGTAAACGGTGAAGCCGTTCTCTGGGCTCGCTCTGGTTGGTACACAGCCGGTGGCGATACTCGTGACACTGACTGGTACGAAGTAGTTGCTGGTGGAACTCAGATTTCTGTTACTGCTGAAGCAGAGCAAATTTTCTGGGTAATTGCTGCCATGCCTCCATTTGATTGTAACAACCTTACACTTGGTGCCGATGTTACTCTCGAGCCATGTACAGCTGGTTCATTTGCAATTGATACAGTTCCTGGTGAGACCTACTGGATCATTGCACTACCTACTACTTACACAGGACCAGTTCCTGAATTCCGCTACATCCTGAATGTTAGTGGTCTTGAGGCTGACTTTGTTCCAAGTGAATTCCCTGACATTGCACTCAGCACTATTGATTTAGACCTGGGTGAAGTTCCAATTGGCGAAGAAGGCCAGGCATTTGTAACAGTTCAAAATATTGGACTCCAACAGCTGAGTCTTACCTGTAGTGCTTCAGGCGACTTCTCTGTTATGCCTCCGGCACTGGATCTTGATTATTTGGCTGAAGATGATCTGGTTATTACCATCACACCTATGTCTGGTGGCTTATATACTGGAACTTTGACAATCAATAGCAATGACCCTGACGATCCTGTTGTAACTGTTGCTTTGTCTTGTACGGGCGCAGATTCTCCAGTGATTGGCGTGTCTCCTGCTTCCTTTGATGTCTCAGTTGCCTCCGGTTCAACTGCTGACTATCCATTGACAATCAGTAACACTGGCGCAGTGGACTTGAACTATAGCATCGAAATTGCTGGTCCCGTAAGATCAACTGTTCAATTTGGTGATACTGAAAACAATGACATAATTGCAAGAGGACAAGCTGTTCCAATTGCATCTCTACCTTGGGCAGAGCAAACTATGTCTATTGGTAATACAACTGACATTGATGCTACATCATCTCATGGTTCAGCATCAGGTTTGAACGCTACAACTCGTGGCGAACAGATCTTTGGCGACACAAGTAATGTCTTCGGTCCTGGTGGAGCCAGAAACCGTGGTAACTTCTTCTACTGTGATACCTCAACAACTCTGCTGGAGCACAGATTCTATCTGAATGCTACTGCAGCTGGTGAAATGTGGTTCCTGGTTTATGAAGGTGCCTCAGACATTGGTACATATAACCTGATCAGCTCTGCACAAATTACAGGTGCAGGCCCTGGTGAAGGTTGGTACAGTTCAGGTGATCTTGAAGTACCTCTTACTGATGGTAATTACTACATCCTGACTACATACTGGGATGCACCTGCTAACTATTACAACCAACAGGGAGTCACTCCATTCCCAATCGACACAGAGTTTGGCCAATTGGTTACTGCTCTTGGTTGGGCCTGGGGATTCACTGCAGGCGTACCACCAGTAACAAGCATTGACGTCCCTGCTGATCCATTCAGTGGCGATCCAATTGTTTACCATCAGGCAGTTGTAACTGGCTCTGGAACCAGCTGGCTTTCAGTTGCTCCTGCCAGTGGAACAGTTGTTCCTGCTGGCTCTACCGATGTTACAGTAACATTTGACACTGCTAACCTTTGTGGCGACAGCTACAGTGGCAATCTTGTTGTCAGTAGTAACGATCTGGCTACTCCTGTAGTTACAGTCCCTGTTACAATGGCAATCACAGGTACTTCTCCAAATCTGGCTGTTACTCCAATAGCTGACTTTGGCGATGCATTCGTGTTTGATTTTGTTGACCAGACAGTCACAATTTCAAATACTGGTTGTGCAACTCTTGATATTTCAGACATCTCAACAACTGGCGATTTCTCTGCCAGTGAAACTGCTGCTATGCTAGAGCCGGGTGAGTCTGTAGATCTTGTAGTTACATTCTTCCCACTGACTCTTGGCGCTCATACTGG
>JABIBH010000238.1 GCA_018652925.1 bacterium
GTGCTTCGTAACAACAAATGTACCGTCTTTGCTCATCTCGATAATTGGGTAGCCCATATTATGGAAAGAGGGAACATCTTCCCAGTCAGTGATATTGCCACCAGCACCCTGGGCTCCACACTCAATAATGTGACCAGCAATGATACCTGCAGAAATTCTATCCCAGTCATCAAAAGCCCAACCAAATTCATGAATCATTGGTGCCAGAGTTATACCGGTGTCAGTCACTCGGCCGGTAACAATAATCTGACATCCCTGATCAAGAGCTTTCACTACAGGATCTGCACCAAAATAGATATTCGCAGTTGTTACCTTGTCGCGAGCTACATCAAAATTCTGGCCGGTTTCCATATTTGTGAACTTTTCACCAGCTTTTTCAAGCTCTGGCAGAGAGTCAACAATGTCATCGCCGTAAACTACACCAACTTTCATGTCGTAGCCCATTTTTTTGGCAAGAGCACGAATCTTTTTGCCCAGACCGATCGGGTTGATGCCACCAGCGTTGGTAATTACACGGACATTTTTTTCAACAATCAGGGGGAGGCAGTCTTCAAGCTGTCCCAGAAAATCGCCTGCAAAGCCCAATTCAGGGTTACGATGTTGTTGTCTTTGCAAAATTGACATAGTGATTTCGGCCAGAAAATCGATAGTTATATAGTCCAGCTTGCCGCCGGTGAGTTGCCTTTTGAGAGCTGATAAGTCGTCGCCCCAATAGCCGCCTGCATTACCGATTCTAATCATTTTGCGCATGAAATCCCCGTTCTGTCTGTTTCCTTGTTGCGAATATGCAAAAGAATGTAACACTCTCTTGCAATTCAGGAAACATACTTTATTGTAACAAAAGATGATAACCACCCTTCAGGAGGATAAAATGCAGAAATTGATTTTAGTTTTGATGGTTCTGGCTCTGGTTGCAGGTTGTAACAGTAAGCCAGAAGGTGAGCCACCAGTTCCAATGCAACAGCAAGAAACTGTCAAGCCAACAGGTTTGGTAGGTACTGTTCTGGAAGCGATGGATTCAGGTGGATACACATATGCACTGATGCAAATTCTGGAAAGTGAAGTATGGGTTGCTGGTCCAGTTTCCGAGCTGGAAATCGGCACTGAATATGAGATCACAAATCCAATGTTGATGAACAATTTTCACAGCAAAACTATGGATAAAACATTTGATGAAATCTATTTCATCAGCGGTTACATAACTCCAGGTAGCTCAACGGATGTTGCTGTTGCTCAGGAAATGCAGACAGCTCACGCCAATTTATCTGAAACAGAATCTGAATTAAGCTTCGATGGCATTTCAGTTCCCGACGCTGGCTTCACTGTCTCTCATATTATTGAGAATAGAGCTGACCTCGCTGGAAAAACAATTACACTGCGAGCAAAAGTTGTTAAAGCGAGTGCGAATATTATGAATCTTAACTGGTTGCATCTTCGTGATGGTTCTGGTGCGGATGGCAGCAACGACCTGACCATAACTTCAGATGATATGGCCAAAGTTGGCGATACTGTTCTGGTAACAGGATTAGTCACTGTCGATAAAGATTTTGGTGCAGGTTATTTCTACAAAGTGATTCTTGAAGAAGCCTCAATCACTGTGGAGTAGCTTATGAAAGATCGATCCATAATCCATCTGGATATGGACGCGTTCTTTGCATCGGTGGAACAGTTGGACAACCCTGAATATAGAGGAAAGCCGGTCATAGTTGGCGGCACTCCTGAAGGCAGAGGGGTTGTTTCAGCAGCAAGTTACGAAGCTAGAAAATTTGGCGTTTTCAGCGCCATGAGTGCCGCCCGGGCAAGACAACTTTGTCCCGGCGGCATTTTTTTGCGTGGCAACATGGACAGATATGTAGAAGTCTCCCATCAGATAGGCTCTATTTTTGACAGTTTTACACCTTTGGTGGAGCCACTGAGTCTGGATGAAGCATTTCTGGACGTTACTGGCTGTTTGAAACTTTTTGGCGATGCTGAAACAATCGCACGCAAAATAAAGGACCAGATTCTGCAAGAGACCGGACTGGTCGCATCGGTAGGAATTTCACATAACAAGTTTTTGGCAAAGCTTGCCAGTGATATGGATAAGCCGGATGGATTTGTTGTAATCCCAAAGGGCCAGGAGAAAGAGATACTTGCAGGATTGCCAGTTGGCAGGCTGTGGGGTGTTGGCAAAAAGTGTGATGCAGTTCTGGCAGGCGCGGGAGTGAAAACCGTTGCCAATCTGCTGGCTTACTCACCA
>JABIBH010000239.1 GCA_018652925.1 bacterium
AGAATCTCCTGATGTCTCTATCAATTTTGACGGGAATCAGTATCCGGGTCCCGATGACAAAATGCCGAAACGTTTTATTTTGATCCCACAGATGATGCCTTCAGGGCTTGCAATTCTTTCTGATTACATATCAGGAAAAGATCCGGAAGATTACTCGGGTAAATTTCCCGCTTCCACAATGTTGGGCGAGATGTCCCTGATTATTGAAGGTGCCGGAAAAAATGAAATTGAGCTTGGCGACTCTAAAGTTAAAGTTCGTTCTTTTGACTTTACTCTTTCCAGTAAAGAAATGAAAGAAGATATAACTGGCAGGCTTGATCAATTTGAAGATGGCAGTTTTTGTGGTATCAAAATGGGTGAAGATGGAAATGCTTATGTAGTTTCTGCTCCTGCTGGTGGTGCCGAAGAAGCTGTCAATGAGATCCAATTCTCACTGGAGACTTCTGCAGATACATTGTCTGCCAAGATGATTCTGCCTAAAGATGCTTCATTTGAGAATCCCGCACCATTGATAATAATTTGTAATGGACCTGAATCGATGGCTGATAACAGTTTCAAATTCAATGAATATCTTGCATCAGAATTATCAGATAAAGGTATTGCATCAGTTTTCTATTCCAGCAGGGAAGATTCAGTGACAATGCAGACTGTTATTGATGACGCTGTTTTGGCTTGCCGAGAATCAAATAATGCTCCCGGAACTGTTCCAGGGAAAGTCATGCTGTTTGGCAGCGGCCTTGGGACAATGGCTCTTGCTGAAATCGCTCAAAATGTAGCAAGCGATAGTCTGAATGTCACCGGTTTGTTAAGTGTGGGGGGAGTCTGGTCAACTGGAGCTACTTTCCATGCAGAAATTCCGCAGAATGAGGAAGCTTTCTGGTTTGATTCTTTTCTAGGTTATGAACCTGCAATCGCAGGTTATGCAAACCCAGTTCTGTTATTTCACGGTGCCAATGATCAGGAAGTGCCTTCTGCTGAGTCCACTAATCTGAAATCAGATTTAAGCGACAGCGGAAACATTAAAGTACTGTGCAACATCCTGGACGGCACTAACCACTTTCTGCAAAAATCGGACACTGGCAACGTTGATGAATATGAAACATTGCCCCCAGAATGTGCAAGAGGCGTTGTTGATAGAATGGCAAAATTCATTTCGAGTTACAACAAGTAGGTATTTGTGAAAAAGGGTCATTACTCTTTAGGTGAAGAAATTGCTCACAGCGTCAGTCATGGGATTGGCGCAATATTAAGCGTGCTTGGTCTGGTTTTATTGATCCTGCGTGCTGTTGAGTTTGGTGATACGTGGCAAATTGTCTGTGCTGTAATTTTTGGTAGTTCTCTGATTATTCTCTACACAAGTTCTGCTCTCTATCATGCAATGGTTCCAGTTAAAGCCAGACGCGTTTTTCAGATTCTGGATCATTCAGCAATCTATCTGCTTATCGCCGGATCATATACTCCATTTTTACTGATTAGCCTACGAGGTGGATGGGGTTGGAGCATGTTTGGAGTAGTATGGGGTGTTTCGATAATCGGAATCATTCTCAAATCATTTTATGCAGGCCGTTTTCGAGTACTGTCAACCATACTATATCTGGCATTAGGCTGGCTTGCAGTGATTGCAATCAAACCGATGATTGCCAATGTGCCAATGAATGGTTTGTTATGGCTTCTTGCTGGTGGTGGCGCATATTCTTTTGGCACAATATTTTATCTTCGGAAAAAGATGCCTTATCATCATGCAATTTGGCACCTTTTTGTTCTTGCTGGATCAGCCTGCCACTTTAAAGCAATTTACAGCTATCTCCTTGTTGGCTGACAGAATGACATGTATGTCATGTCTGCCATTATTTGTTCTTGCCTGATAAAATTGTAGCTTTATATTAGCCGGGTTAGCAGTCAAGCTATGAGACTGCTAGCTCTATTTTTGTGTTAGAAAAGTCATGATAGATTCATTAAACAATTGGAAAGGGGAAATGAAATGGCACTTAAAATCAAGCCTTTGGCTGACCGTGTTATTGTCGAGCCTATGGAAGCTGAGACAATGAAGGGTGGCATCATCATTCCAGACACAGCAAAAGAAAAACCTCAACAGGGTAAAGTTGTTGCAGCAGGCCCAGGTCGAACTGCAGACGATGGTTCCCGAATTGCACCAGAAGTTAACAAAGGTGATATCGTATTGTACGGCAAGTACAGTGGCACTGAAGTTAGCATTGATGGTGGCGATTACCTGATCTTGCGCGAGGGTGATATCCTCGCAGTTCTTTAAGGAGAAAAATAATGGCTAAGCTTATTAAGTTCGATGCTGATGCACGCGAGCTATTGAAGAAGGGCGTAGATGCTCTTGCAGATACAGTAAAAATTACAATCGGTCCACGTGGTCGTAATGTAATTTTGGATAAAAAATTTGGTGCTCCATTGGTTACAAATGATGGCGTAACTATCGCCAGAGAAATTGAACTTTCAGATCCGTTTGAGAACATGGGTGCTCAGATGGTAAAAGAAGTTGCCAGCAAGACAAACGATGTCGCTGGAGATGGTACAACCACTGCTACTTTGCTTGCTCAGGTAATTATTCGTGAGGGAATGAAAAACCTGGCTGCTGGGGCCAATCCTATGTTCATGAAAAAAGGGATTGAGGCTGCAACTAATGCTGCTGTTGTCGAGTTGAAAAAGCAATCCAAGCAGGTTCGTGACAACGATACTATTGCTTCTATTGCCTCAATTTCTGCAAACAACGACAGCTCTGTTGGCGAAATCATTGCCAAAGCAATAAAAGAAGTTGGTAAAGACGGTGTGATCACTGTTGAAGAAGCAAAAGGTACTGAAACTGAACTGTCTGTTGTAGAAGGCATGCAGTTTGATCGTGGTTACTTGTCACCTTACTTCGTTACAAATGCTGAAGCAATGCGTGTTGAGATGGATAACCCGCTGATCCTTGTCCACGACAAAAAGATTGGCAGCATGAAAGAGCTTTTGCCTGTTTTGGAAAAAGCTGCTCAAGCAAGTCGTCCATTGCTGATTATTGCTGAGGATATTGAAGGCGAAGCTTTGGCAACATTGGTTGTCAACAAGTTGCGTGGCACTTTGCAGGTTGCTGCTGTTAAAGCACCCGGGTTTGGTGACCGTCGTAAAGCTATGCTTGAAGATATTGCGCATCTCACCGGTGGAACAGTAATTGCTGAGGAAGTTGGTTTGTCCTTGGAAAAAGCTACGTTGAATGAATTGGGCCAGGCTAAGCGGATAGAGGTAGGGAAAGAAGCAACTATCGTTATAGATGG
>JABIBH010000240.1 GCA_018652925.1 bacterium
CCTGCAATTTCAAATCGTAATCGCGCTGACGAACCGGCCTGCGTGTCATTTCCAGAACAGACTGCAAGAGCACGGCAACCAGTGCCAGCAAAAGGAGGTTACGTAGCCGTGCGCTACCCGATCGTGACATCGATCAGCCTCCCCCCATGTGCAAGAACCAGTGCAAGTCTGACAATAAATGAAGCCATCAGCATTGTGCAAAGTGTTTCCAGAACACCTTGCCGGTTCATCCAATATGCAATCAGACCCGGGATGATATAACCGATGCTAGTTACTGCCGACATATCGATACCGGTATCAATCATTGCATTGACTACAAGCAGGTACCGTGTCAGGTAACCAAAAATAAAACCGATAAGCACTGAGAAAACCATGGTTCTGCGACCATACAACAGAATAAATCTACCCAGTATTTTCACTGAACCGAAAGTCAATATTGCGGCAAGAATAGTTCCTGCAACACGTAGCGGTTGATCCAGATACAATGCAATGTATCCCGGTACAATCAATCCACCTGCAGCAACGCCCATTACCTCTGAAAAGATGAGACTGATAACAAGTCCAAGACCTATTGCCTGATAAATCATGATGTCTCTCCTTTCTCAAGTTCTGCAATCAGTAAGTGACCAGCACCACCAATGTTTCCAAGTCCGACTACAGTTGATCCGTTTGCCAAAACGAAAAGTTCATCGCAGATCTCGGTTGCAGTTTTTCCGCCAAGGTCAACAATATCGTTTTTGTCAACGCCGCACCTTGCGAACAATTCACAAATAGCGGCAGTTGCTTCACCAACGACAACCAGTTTTTCCGGCACTGCGCCTTTAACAAATATCGGCGCCATATCCTTGGCCCGACGCATCCTGTCAGCTCTGTTATTATAGAGAGCTACTGCGCCAGTTTTATCGAATCCGAGTCTTTTCCAGACTGCGATTGATGACTCAGGGTCGTTCGCTGCAAATGCGTTTACAAAATCAAACTTCTTGTCGTCTTGTGTACATGGCAGAATTGTGAGCGCACCTACATCGGGTAATACCTTGTGCATCCCACTCAATGCTTCTGCTCTGTCGATGCCGCATTCTTCGCAAGCATCAAGCGCGAGTGAAACATTGTCTGCAAACTCGTGGTAGCTGAACTTATCCAAATCATCTTCAGTTACCGATGCAGGATCAGTGATCATGAACCTGGAACCACGTCTTTTTGCGATAGACTCAAGCCTGCTGCCAAACTTGTTTTCTGCAGTCAAAAGAACTGAGCCACGAGGCACAGTTCCACCTAGACTGTCGCAAACATCTTCCATTCTTGGCCCCTGAACTTCCAGATGATCAGGTCTGACATTTGTAATCACGCCACAGGTTGCCTTGACAATCTTGTGTTCACAAATCCACTGCAGATCCGGACGGACAGCCATACACTCCAGAACCAGGACATCGGCTTTTTCGCGAGCTGCCTGCCTGAACACTCGTAACTGTTCACGAATGTTCGGCGGACTGTGTCTGACAACTGGAGTCTCGGTTCCATCAACATGAATAAACCTGGCTGCAGAACCTGTTGTTTTTGCACAGACTCGTAAACCGCCAGCTTGCAATCCTGCTGCAATCAGCCTGGCAACAGAGCTTTTTCCTCTGCTGCCGTTGACATGAACACGTAACTTTATCTGTCGACGGTAGTAGCGATGGCGAGCCATCTCCCACATACCGACTACTGTCAGCAAAGCCAGTAGTAACAGAGTCAGCTTCATTATTTCCTATCGGACCAACAACATCTTGCGGGTCATAACACCAGACTCTGTCTGGAGTCGGTAGAAATAAGTTCCTGCACCCAGTTGTCGACCTCTATCATTACAGCCATCCCAGATCACACTGCTTGTGCCCTCAGGTTTTTCACCAGAAAGCAGAGTGCGAACAAGACGACCAGCAACATCGTAAATTTCCAGAGTTGCCATTCCACCGCGAGCTAAATTGAACCCGATGCGAGTACTACCCTGGGATGGATTTGGCTCACAAGGCAGCAATGCAGTGCGAACAAATTCACCAACAGCAGAAATACTTTCAACTGCATAAGGACCAAACTCTGTTCTGCCACCGTAAGGATGCAGAGCTGTAATCAGATATTCAGAACCTTCACTGAACTCGTTGTCAACAAACTGACGATCAGTTGCTGGCAATGGGGTTTCAGTCAGTTGAATAATTGAACCATCTTCATATCTGGAAACAAGCCAGCCAGTAACCGGTCTGTTGTCAGCGGTCTCCCAGGTCAAATCACAGCTTCCACCATTTGCGGCAATGCTGTAACTGCCCAGTTCATACGCTTCGTAAATCGGCACTTCTGTGGTAAGAAGAATAGCCAGACCTGAACCGATTGGCGCAGTTCCATCGCACCTGATATTTGAATAACTCAGCTGCAAACCGTCAGTCTCATCTGGACTTTCGATACCAACAGTTGAGTAGGTACGCATGAAGTCGACATCCTGAACTTGTCTGTACAAGAACAGAATCTCATCCTCGTTGTTGAGAACAAGCTGGAAAGTCTGCAGGTCATCAATCTCTGGCCTGTAGTGAACCATCCTGCTCCACTCAACTATGAAAATATCGTCAGTTTTGTAATAGAAAACTCCGCCACCATTTTCAGCAGTTGCAATTGGATCAAAGTTATCCCAGAAAGGAGCGATTACTCCATCGGAACCGTGAGGCGACGGGATTGGCCAGTTGTAGAAATCGAAATCGTCATTGTCACCAAAACTGAGCCAACCGTTGTCACTGATTCTCACATGGTTGGATGACTCACCGTAATAGTTGAATTCAAAATCCATACCGACATAAGCAGTAGCGTTGTCAGCAATGTAAACAACTTCAGTACCGATACCGCCAAATGTCGGGTTGAGTTCTGTCCAACTGTATTCAGGCAACAGGTTCGGGTATTCAATATCTGCACTGTCGATGGCATAATAACCATATGCATCAGGACCAACTGGAGCCGATGCATCAAATACACCACAAGTCACTGCGGTTCTGACAGACTGTTGATAACCCTCGTCATAGTTTGCATGCAAAATCATTTCAACAGTAGAGCCTTCAGGCAAATCGCTATGCAACAAGACTGTAAATTCGGCTGAATTTACAAAATTAGCTGGACCGGAAGTGACCTCGCCCATTAGAGGATCGACAGTCAATATCATTGTGCCACCAGTAGTAGCAAGTCCTTCATTAACAATATTAATTGTCACAACTGACTCAATTCCTGGCATCAACAAACCGTTGCCACCAATAACCGGTTCAACTATAAACTCAGGAGCAGCAACATCGATTTCATAAATTGAAACGTTACCATTGGCTTCAACCCTGACTGAAATCACATCACCGTTGTTTGCGCCATAATCAACTGAGAGCTCCCAGTAATTTCCACCTGTTGCAGTCCAGCTTTGACCTGGACCAAGTGTTCCAGCAACAAACTCAGGTCCTGCAATTGAAGCAGGGCCACTTACATCAGCAGAAATTGTGACACCTATTGCATCATCCTGACCATTGTTAGTAACTGTTGGATAAAGACGTACAGTCTCCCCCGCGACAACATATTCTTCAGAAACGTTCTCTGTTATATCCATTGCAGTCAGGCCTACAAATGCAGTCTGCCCGTCACAATCAATTTCAGTCTGATTTGGAAGTCTGCCACTGCGAGTAACTGTGACTATAATATCTTCATCGGCAACTAATCCACTCAAAGGAACTGTTGCAATACCATCTACATCGGAAAATCCAAAGCCGAGCAAGTTGTCGTTCTGGACAACTCCAATTCTTGCGCCGATGCAAGGAGTCACTCCATCGGCTTCAAAAACAGGTAGCTCAAGAACTGTTGCTCCAGAATAAATATCAAAAGGGAAATCGACAGACATTGCTGTTGGTTGTTGTTTCCAAAGATTCAATTCCGGGTCACCAAGCAGGTTGTAAATATGGCAATAAAACTCTACGGACTCTTCACCATGTGCAGCAAATTCCAGCTCCAGCGGGAAATAATCCTGGAACCTGAGTTTACTGGCAACAAGCATTGAACCAAGGTCGGTAACATTGTCTTCTACCATTCTTTCAAAGAAAGAAATAGCCATTGCATCGTTATATCTGGTGTGACTCCAGTGTTCACCGTTACCAATAAACGCTACAGCGCCTCTTGGGTTTTCAGCAGTTCCCAATCTGGTAAATGCTTCACCAAAACAAGGGTCATCGTCTGCATAATTTCCGTTAAGACAAACAAAGCTCATCACAAGCGGAGTCATCAAACCGTTTTCAACAGCAGGAATATCAGCATTGGTAAAGTGAGGAGGTTCCCACCCTTCGGTTCCATAAGCCCAACCACGATAAGTACAAATTGAAACGCCTTCTTCCAATGCAAAATCGATTGGCCAGACACCGTTCCAATGTGGAGGGAAAAGAACTTCGGTTGCAGGATCAAAGCCGATTGTTTCCAACTGCTCGCCACAGAACTGGACAGTACTTGTTGGAGTTTCTGAGCCGTAGTTTCCGCCTACCATCAACGATCTGTTAAACCAGTCAGTGTTACCAACGTATGGTGTCTTTTCATAGACAACAGATTTGGCAACAAGTGTCTCTGCTTCATCTACAGTTTCACATGAAAAACGACCGATCATCAGGTCAGCATGCCAGTCGTTGTCGTCCATTAAAGCGTAAGGCAGATCGGTTACATTTTCACTCAGGCTCCAGGCTGGAACTGTATCAACATCGCCAAACAGAAGTACATACTCTGGTGGAGAATCCCAAGTTTCATAGGCATTTCGCAACCAAGCCAGGATTTCCGCATTGGTTCTTCCAGCTGTAACTTCTTCAACAACTACATTGAAACCTTTTTCACGTTTCCACTGAACCAGTGGACCAGCAGTCTCAAGGTATGGAGTTGCAACAAGAATCACATAGCTACCACTTCCATTGGACAATGTTTCCAGTCCAAGTGCCGAATCAAAAGCTCTTGAATCGTACTTGGGATCTGCAAAACCTGAACCGCTGGTTGTAACTGTCAATGAACCGGTTGCATCGGGTTGTTCAACAACCACCCGGCCGAGCAAATGCCCACGCATGCGCAGAACTTTGCCATCGGTTACTACTGTTGCAGCACCAGAATCAAGAGTTACAGAAAAGGATTCAGTTCCTGGAGGAAGTGAAACAAGATACGAAGCAGTCTCGGTAAGAGACCTGTTCAACATATTTGCTTGAGGTTCCCAGGTGACAGATACAAGACTACCAGTGGTCTCGCTGCGAAAAAACGGAACGGCTTGCTGATCAGCCTGA
>JABIBH010000241.1 GCA_018652925.1 bacterium
AGTATTGTCGATGGCAAGTTTGGCTCCGGCATCATGTGCAATTTTTGCACATGCGTCAATGTCGGTCAAAGACAGTGTTGGATTGGCAGGGCTCTCAATGTAAACCAGTTTTGTATTTGGTTGAATCGCATCGGCAACATTTTGAGGGTTGGTTGAATCAACAAAAGTTGCTTCAATTCCGAATCGTGTATATTCATTCTCCAGAATCATTCGCGATGGTCCATAAAGAGAATCGGTTGCAACAACATGATCTCCAGCGCTGAGCATTGTCAGGTAAACTGCGTTGACCGCTGCCATTCCGGTTGCAGCTGCAATCGCTCCGCAGCCACCCTCAAGAACGTTGATGCTCTCTTCCAATGCAGCGGTAGTTGGATTGCCAAGGCGAGTATATTTGTAGCCTTCACGTTCACCACTAAAGCATGCGGCGCCGTGATCTGCATCATTAAACATAAAAGTTGATGACTGATAAATCGGAACAGATACTGCTCCTGTAGCGGGGTCTGCCTTTTGTCCAGCGTGAACAACTTTTGTGTTTATTCCCATTTTATCCAAGTTTTTCATCGTCGTATCCTTTCAACTGCAACAGTTAGCGGAACTGTGCGTATTAACAGTCTATTGTACCGATTCAACCGCTCAAGGTTCCTGCTTGTTTCAAGTGTATGGGACATATTATAATTGTTCAGTTGTAAATGACCAAACACGATGTAATTCCTGTCAAATCACTGGAGGTTTCCATGTACCGCAAGTTCTTATTCATTTTTCTGGCTGTAATGCTTATGTCAATATCGGCGAATTCTGCCGATAATTGGCCTTATTTGCCAAATGGCGACATTGGTGGTGTTGATTTTCGTAATGCCTATCCTGAGTATGATGGTCGCGGCGTAGTTGTTGCAATTCTTGATACTGGTATCGATGCATTTGCCCCTGGAATGGGACTTACCTCTCTGGGAGGCACCAAGATGATTGAGTGCCGTGATTTTACTCCTGAAGGTGAGTGGACTCTTACTGAGGCAACTGTTGAAGATGGCGTAATTATTCATGAAGATGGCTTGCGTTTGGAAGGTGCTGCTGATTTAAAAATTGCACCTGACTTTGATGGTAAAATCTGGTTCGGCATCGTTTCTGAAAATGATTTCCATAACAATGATGATGTAAATGATTTCAATGACGATGGCGATACTACAGATAAATTTGGCTTGATTGTTTATAAAGCTAATCGTGCTGAAGTTGAAGATGTTCTTGACGTAGGTTGTGGACTTGACATGCTGGCTGGTTTAAATGAAACCGCAGCAGCTACTGTTGCAGAGGAACGATCATCCAAAGAAGTGTGGCTGGTTGTTGTTGATGCAGATGCAGATGGTCATCTTGACGACGAAACTCCAATGCGTGATTACCATGTGAACTATGACCTGTTCACACCCCGCAACGATGATAATCCTGATACAAGAAGCATGATGGCATGGGCAGTAAATGTAGATGCCAATGAAGATTATCTGGGCAAACCTCTTGCCCCAACTCTTGAGTTCCACTTTGACTCTGGTAGCCACGGCTCTCACTGTGCTGGTATTGCTGCCGGTAATGATGTCATGGGCCAAAAAGATATGGATGGTACTGCTCCAGGTGCATGGCTGATTTCCATGAAGCTTGGCGACAACAACATGTCTGGTGGCGCAACTCGTACAAGCAGTATGAAAGATGCTTACGATTATGCTGTTGAGTTTGGCGAAAAATATGGACTGCCAGTTGTTGTAAATATGAGTTTTGGAATTGCATCGGTTGAAGAAGCTGAAGATGACATGGGTGAATATCTGGATAAATTAATGTCTGAAAATCCTGGTTTTTATATCTGTACATCTGCTGGTAATGAAGGACCTGGTCTTTCTACAATCGGTATCCCGGGAACAAGTAGCAGTGTGATTACAGTTGGTGCTTATATCAGCAAGGAAACTGGTCGTGATCTTTACGATGCCAACTTGCCAATGAACACTCTCTATGCTTTCAGTAGCCGCGGTGGAGAGACTCCAAATCCTGATGTTGTAGCTCCTGGTGGCGCACTTTCAACTGTACCTGGTTTTGTTGACGGGCCTGCCCGATACAACGGAACATCGATGGCTTCTCCTCAAGTAGCTGGCGCTGTTGCCTGTCTTGTGAGCGCTTCGCTTGCAGAAGGAAAAGAGATTCACTGGGGAATGATAAAACGCGCACTGATTGCAGGCGCAACTCCAGTTAAAGGTCTGCAACTGTTTGAACAGGGTGGCGGACTTGTAAATATTTCAAACTCATGGAATGTACTGAAGAAACTATCTGATAGTAAAACTGCTCATCAGGTTCTGGACTTCCAGGTTGAAACAGCCTGCCCAATTCAGATCGATGGTATGGCTCCAGCAGCATACTGGCGCACACCAGGTGGTCTGCCAACTGAAGATGAGCGCGTCAGGTTTACAGTTACTCCAATTTTCCATCCTGACATGACTCCTGATGAGATTGATAACTTCTTCCGTTCATTCACATTCAAAAGTGAAGCTCCATGGCTGAAAGTTATCACTGGTAAAGATTACATCCGTGGCGATTCCTCAATGACTGTTGACCTGAAATACAAAGGCAAGAATTTGAGTGAGCCGGGTGTTTATTCAGCTAGAGTTATCGGTAGTCTGGATTCTGGCGATTTGTCAGGCCTGGCTGGTCGTGAACTTTATCTCTGGAACACAATTGTCATCGGTCATAAAACCGGTCAGGACAACGGTTATAGTCATACATTTACCGGTTCTGATTTAGGGGCAAGCACTGTACATCGATATCATGTAGATGTACCTGCATCAGCTACAGCAATGCGTGTAAGACTTGAAGTCAGCAAAAATACCGGCAGTAAAAAAGGTGCTGGTGCCTATGTTGAAATCAACAATCCTGAAGGTTTTGTAAGAGGTGGCTTCAACGGATATGCAAGGCCAGATGGTCCATCAGTAACCGATGCAGTTGTCACACCAGATGAACTTTATGCAGGAACCTGGGGATTCAATGTTGTTGCCGGGATAACTAATCTTAACGACACAGGCTACAAGTTGACCGTATCATTTGATGGTTACGATGCTCCTGAAGAAATCGTGATTGCTCCTGTTTCTGATACTGCTGATTCACACGATGCAAACTTTACTGTAATTCG
>JABIBH010000242.1 GCA_018652925.1 bacterium
CATTCCCACAACCCATGCTTAGTACAATACGCAACAGCAGTTAGCTTCATGTTTTTAGTAGGAACGATATTAAAAGTCACTTCAGCATGACCCTTCATATCCTGTCCACCAAGAGAGCCACTGACAAAGTTTGCTTCGCCAAGTAGAGTCTCTTTGTTATAAAGCTGAACTGATTTGATGTAGTGATCTAGGTCATCTGGGTGAGTATACTCATTACCAACTTTTACAGTAACTGCAAAAGCTTCACCAGCTGTTGCAGAATCTGCACAGGTGATAAATGGTGAGTGACGGTCGATGTAATCTTTTTTCGCTTCGCGTTCTACTGTGTCGATATCAACATATCGATTAATTTTAGGCATTTCGCCCTCCTTGTTATTTAAGCTTTCCTTCAACAAAAAATACTTCAAAAACTTTCTCGTGGAAAATTGGTCCATGACCAAAATATCCATCTTCGCCAAACAGTTCTCCGTGGTCTGACATAATCATGAAGTGAGTGTTATCGGGACACCTATCCATAAATTTGCCGACGACTTTATCAAGATACTCTACACAGGTAATCTGCTTATCGTAAAATGATTTGAACTGTTCGGGGCTGAAAAATTCATCCTGCTTCTTATCTTCCATGAAATCCGATGGATCTTTAAGGAAGTCGTCCAGATGCTTAAAAACACCATGAACACCAGAGATGTGTGGCAGGTCTTCTGCTGTTTCCCCAGGCAGAATATATGGGTAATGAGTTTCCCCTGTATTTATAAAAAAGAACGATGGTTTATCGTCACGGAAATTTAGTTTATCAAAAATCATCTGCAGATTATTGTGCTTTGGTGCCAGCTCATATTTGTCAAAATTTGCCGACATGTTGGTCAGTGGATTCAATACAGGCAGGCTGACCCAACCCTCAGTCCAGTATCCTTGTTCTTTAAGAAAGTGAGGCAGAGAAAGTTGTGGAACAAACTTACCAAACTCAACTGCAGGAAGATTTATTCTATCGCCCCATGAAGCAAATTCTTCACGATACACATTGCTAGCAAAGACACCTTTTGGGCTATTGTGAGGTACCATTCCCATTAGGAATGTATAGTGACTTGGGCTAGTCCAACTTGCATAGCTATACCGTTTTTCAGCAACACCAATACGATCAAGATTCGGGGTGTTAGCTGCTTTGTAGGCATCGTATCTACAACTATCGAACACAATGAACACTATGTTATTCATCTTGTCATTACTGCCAAACAGATTTTTAGCCTTGTCAATCAAGCCTGCCATTAAGTGCCTTTCTAGTTATATCAATTGCGATTAACATTATCGGCAAATAATTACATTAACGCAAGCTTTTGTAAGAATCACTTCAGTAACATATTTTCTGGTTTCGCTGGTTTATGTCACATTTTCCTAAACCGAAAAAGAGAGGCAGGCTCGAACAGCTACCAGCTCGGTAGGCTTTGTGAATGTAATCTTGTGGTGTTTACTTGATAAGCATTAATTTCTGTGCAAACAGTTCTTGGCCTGCTTGGAAAACAGCAAGATATTGCCCTGCTGGCATAAGTTTGCCAGAACTATCTTTCCCATCCCAGGTAGTTGAATAATTACCAGCAGAATGCATGGT
Organism: bacterium; assembly: GCA_018652925.1. GTDB lineage: Bacteria > Krumholzibacteriota > Krumholzibacteriia > LZORAL124-64-63 > LZORAL124-64-63 > JABIBH01. The sequence goes on from JABIBH010000242.1 coordinate 1,607, forward strand.
AATCGGCATTGATCTTAAAATTTGACCATTGATGTCTACTATTTTAACTGCAAGGTTGCATTCTTTTATAACAGAGTACCTGATAATTGTCATCGGGTTGAATGGGTTTGGATACGCAGGGGAGACAACAAGGTTGCCAGCTGGTGATGTTGATGGAACACTGGAGACATCAATATATTCCATAGCTCCAATATCAGGCAAGTTCCCTTGAGGAAGAGGGGTTCCAAAAAGGTCAATAGTAAATTCAGTCGGGAATGCCATATCGATACATGGTGAGCCATAAACAAGAGATATGTCAGTTAAACTGACACAAGGATTTGATGTTAATTCAACCGTGTTGACTGGGGTTACACCACCACAGATAAATTCTCCAGGACCAAAAGCACAATTTGTTGTGGATTCAATGGCATTATCCGGAACATTTATCTGATAATCAGACCCAGCAGTTCCCCAAAACAGGCAATTATCAATGACACACATCATTTCTGGATCATTAAAAGTTCCACCTTCCTCATGAGCATAGATTGCATCACCCCTAACATCATCACCATAGACTCCATTATTGAGAAAAGTACAATTGGTGAATGTTGCACGAGGGTACAGGCGCGTGCAAAAAGCCCCACCCCATCCAAATGATGACAGAATATTGCCATCGGGGTCAACACCGGCCTCATTACCTATAAATGAGCAATAGTTATATTCAGCAGTTTCGCCAAGGCAATCAGCAAAAGCTCCACCTTTGAATGAACCGCCACCAGTAAAATATGTTCTGTTATTGCGGAAAATACATCTGTTTATTACGGCGTTTGAAAAGCGTCCAATGTATGCTCCACCTCCTTGCATATTGTAGTTATTCTCAAACACAGAATCGTTTATGGAAATATCAATCATATGCCCAATGATACCTTTTACAATCAATCCGCCACCATCACCAGCACCAGTGTTTTCAGATGGGTAACCTACATTTCCCGATACAATACAGTCATTCATAATAAATGTTCTACTTGAGTCATGACTTGGGTTAGTAGCACGCATAAAGATACCAGCGCCAGCCTTCCAGCCAGTGTCGCTTTCCCATCCACTGATGCTATTAAGTATCTGGGAAGAAGAAATTGTCATATTGCCATCACCAACGGATATTCCGCCGCCAGGGCCAAAAGCGTAGTTACTGTCCAAATAACACTCAGAAAGAGATAGGCTTGAAATATTATAGATGGAATCTATTACAATCGCCCCGCCAAGTCCCAAGTCATCATATGCTTTATGGCTATGGTTACCAATAAAGTTGCTACCTGAAATAATTACATTCCATCCATCAGCTATAGCTATGGCACCACCGTCCCCTCTACAGTAATTATGGATGAATTCACTGTTGGAAATTCTGATTACCGAGTATCCGGTATTAGGTTGAGCGCGTACTACTCCACCACCAATTTCAATATCAGCACCTTGTGAGGAGGAGTTAAGGTTAAAAAATCTACAGCTACTTATGAGGAAGTAATCAAGTGAGTCATCTTCCGGGGCCAAATCAAACAATGGCCTGTTGCTTTCAATATCCTCGGCAGTAAAAGTAATTCCTCGAATTTCAGAGCTTTGCTGATTTGGGTTAAGCAAAAATCGAGAATAGGCCCTGAGAACTACTGAGGTATTAGAATTGTCGTTACTCATGTCGCGGTTTGCTATCAGTGCAGGTAGCGTGTTGGAATTATGATAAGGATGAATACCATAATCTATCAATATTGTATCTGACATTGTGGCCATTACAGCAGCAGTTGATATCTGTTGATAGCAATTATCAGGGTCCCAGTTCTGAGCAATACTAAACCCTTCTGTTTTTTGACCGCCAGAAGAGACATGGTATCTGCCTGCAAGGACAGGGGAAGCCAATAGAATAATTAATATCAATACAAGGTTTTGATGTTTCATGGCAGTAAGTATAAACCATCAAAAATATGTCGTCAAGTAAATAACCTAAAGTGCTTTTTCAATCTCGTCTGTTAATTCCTGCTGACTTTTAACGCCAACCATGGTGGAAACCGCTTCGCCACCTTTAAAAATCATCAAAGTTGGAATACTACGTATACCGAATTGTCCAGCAAGGTCACCGTTATCGTCAACATTCATTTTAGCAATTTTTGCACGCCCTGCAAATTCAGTAACAAGAGCATCGATTGTTGGGATCAACATTTTGCACGGACCGCACCATGGGGCCCAGAAATCGACCAATACAGGGATATCGCTTTTTAAGACTTCTGACTCGAAATTGTCGCCAGTTAGTTGAATTGCATCGCTCATTCTGTGAAACTCCTGTTCAAGTGAACCGTAATATGAGATTGTGTATGAGTAATCTAGCTACAGTTTGTGATAATCGCAACAAAACGGAGGGGTGTCAATGTCTGCTAAAAGAAATTGGTTTATAGGATGTGGTGTTGGGTGTGCAACTGTAATTCTTGTGCTGGTTATTGGTGGTGCAATTATTGGTAATATGTTCAAGGACAAGTTCTCGGGATATGAAGATGTAGAGGACATGCAGTGTCAACTTACTGACCGATATGGTGAAGTTGAAGATTACTGCCCACCTGCAGATGGTGTAATCACAAGCGATAGAATTAATATCTTTCTGGCAATTCAGGATTCACTTTCAGTGCCAGGTGCGATACTGGCTGAACAGTGGCAAACTCTTGAAGATGCGGATTCTTCTGATGACAAATCATTTGGCGATGTAGTTGATCTGGCAAAGTCTGCAATTGGATTTGCAGCTACTATCGGTGATTACATGGCTGCTCGAAACTCGGCACAACTTTCTCTGGATATGTCACCGGGTGAATACATTTATATTTATGTAATCACGTATAAGTCGTGGTTGAATCTTGAGTCCGCCGGAGGTCTGGAGGAAATGGACTTTGAAAGTGATGTGGTTCATTATAGCAGTGTCACAAGTGATGATCTGATACTCCAACTTGAATGTCAGTTGGGGCAGCTATCTGAAAGTGATTTACTATATGTAGAGCTGGCAAAGGAAATTGAATCGATGAAAAAAGACTCCAGCCACACTCCATGGCAGGGCGGGTTGCCATCTGAAATGTTAACTGTGCTTGAACCATACCGATATGACCTGGAGAGCTCTTATAAGCAATCTGCTGCGATGCTTGGCATAGGACTTAGAACTGAAATTGACGATGACAAGTTCAAATTTGAAGTAAAATAATAAAAAAAGCCGCTCCGATTTCTCTCGGAGCGGCTTTCATTTGCTCAGTAAAATTATTTACCGGAGCAACCTTTTTTAGCAGCTGATCCACATTTGCTTGCGCAATCAGATTTTTTAGCTTCGCTTGGACAAGCTGGCGCAGCTTCTGCCTTGGCTTTACCCTGTGTGCGGAACTCTTTGATCTCTCGAGAAGAGAACAAATTGCTGCAAGTACCACCGTCATCACAGCCTCTTGTAAGTGTTTCAGTCTTACATGCGTCTTCGCAACCCTTTTTAGGCTCTTCAGCAAAAACAACTCCTGAAGCAAGTAGAACGACAGCCATTACAGCCAGTAGAATAGTCAATTTTTTCATTTTTGTTTCCTTTCGTGCCAGCAATGCCAGCGTTATTATTATTCCCTAGTAAGGCAGTATATTATAGAACTGTCCTACTTGCAAGTTCCCTTTAATTTCCTTCTTTTTCCGCCCAAACAGTAAGTAACTGCAAAATTGTCTGAGTAGCAAGCTCCATATCCTTCTCACAAACCCACTCGGTCAGAGAGTGGAAGCTCATTTCACCAGTGAAAATGTTTGGAGTAGGCAGGCCTTGTGCAGACAAGTTTGAACCATCGGTGCCTCCACGAATTGATCCCAATGCAGGCTCAATCCCGGTACGTTTGATAGCTTCCATCGCATAATCAATCGCACGAGGCTCTTTAGCCAGGTCGTACTTCATATTCCGATAGTACTGCTTGATCTCAACTTCAACGCTACTGCCAGGCCACTTGGAACAAGCTGCATTGGCAATTTCCTTGACCAGTTCAGCTTTTGGGCCAAGCTCATCCACATCAAAATCACGTAACAGTACTGCAACTTCTGTTGACGATGTGTTACCGGTGATGCTGATAGGGTGCAAGTAGCCCTGCATATCGCAAGTGGTCTCTGGAGCCAGATCTCGTGGTAGCATAGACAAAAATTCACCAGCAACTTTAATCGATGGGACCATAATATCCTTGGCATAACCCGGGTGGATGTCACGACCGATAAATTTTACAATCGCACTGTCAGCACAGTAAGTCTCATTCTCGATGCTTCCGCGCTCGCCACCGTCCATTGTATAAGCAACAGTTGCCCCAAAGCCTTTAACATCAAAGTACTTTACACCAGCTCCAACTTCTTCATCAGGAGTGAATGCAATTTTGAATGGGCCGTGTTTGAAGTCAGGATTTTCAACTATGCGGGTCATTGCTTCCAGTATTTCAGCAACTCCAGCCTTATCGTCTGCTCCCAGAAGGGTTGTTCCATCAGCAGTGATAATTGTCTCGCCAACACATTCGGCCAGATATGGGTTCTCGCTGGCTTTGATTACAACACCGTCGTTTGGCAGAGCGATATCGCCGCCTTGATAATTCTCATGGAAAGTTGGTACAACATTTTCACCTGAAACTTCAGGATATGTATCCATATGAGCCATAAAAGCAATCACAGGTACATTTTCAAAAGCTGGGTCATTAGCTGGAATAGATGCTGTTACATAGCCGTATTTGTCTACAGAGGCGTTATCTATGCCAAGTTCCTGCAGGTCAGAAACCAGAATGCGAGCCAGGTCAAGCTGGCAAGCTGAGGAAGGGTAGGACTCCGAACTTTCATCGGCCTGAGTCATGACTTTGGCATATTGTACAAATCGATCAGTCAGTGAAGGGAATTTTGAATCATTACTTCGTTGTAGCATCTCTAATTCTCCTGTGGAAGATGTGTATATTATTTCGTTTCTGAAAAGTATCGGTTAGATGAATTTAAGGCAAGTCTTGTTAAAACCCTGTTGATTGTGCTACTTTATGTCGGTTCGTTGGCAGAAGGTCGCCGGCTACAAAAATCAGTTGTCTGGAGGTTTCTAGATGGATAATCCTAAATCATCAGGTCTGCCCAAGAATGCGTATCGCAAACTTGAGCCGGGTGAAGTGTATGAGCCGATGATTTCTGCATCGGATGGCAGATCAGAAGTAACAACCTGGTCGGTCGTTACTGGTCTGTTGATGGTGCTTGTATTTTCTGCTGCATGTATCTACATGGCGTTGCGTGCTGGTAATGCTATTGAGGCATCAATTCCAATTGCTATTCTGGCAATTTTCTTTGGTAGCAGGAAAAAAATCAAAAGCACAATTCTGGAAAATGTAATTGTCCAGTCAATTGGTCAGGCTGCCGGAGTTGTTGCTGCTGGTGCAGCGTTTATTATTCCTGCGCTGTATATCAATCAGGTAGAAGTTACCTGGTGGCAGATTTTCCTGTCATGCTTCATTGGTGGAACACTTGGTGTTGTTCTGATTATCCCTCTGCGTAAATATTTCGTGAAGGATCTGCATGGCGATTTACCTTTCCCGGAGGCTACAGCAATCAATGAGATTCTGGTTTCTGGTGAATCTTCAAGCGAAAGCTCTGGTAAAATATTGCTGTCCGCTTTTGGTATTGGTGCAGCTTTTGACTTTATGATTGAAACTTTCCATCTCTGGAATCCAATGATGACAACCAAGACTTTGCTTGGTGGCGTGGGTGAGAAGATGGCAAGTATGCGTTTTGAAGCATCGATGAATGGTATTGCCGCCTTGTTTGGTCTTGGCTATATCATTGGTATTCGTTATGCAGCAATTATTGCTGGTGGATCAGTTTTGGCTTATATGGTTTTGATTCCTCTGATTTATTTCTTCGGAAGTAACATCCCTGAGTTTGCTTTTGCAGGTCAGGTTTACGAGATAGCAAAAATGGATTCCGGAGCAATTTTCAGCGCCTTTGTAAAGCCAATCGGTATTGGTGCAATCGCTGTTTCCGGTATCATCGGTATCATCCGTATGGGTGGAATCATTCTTGGTTCATTGTCACTGGGCTTCAAAGGTCTCAAGGGCGACAGTGCTTCTAAAGATCTGCCACGAACAGAAATCGATATGGACCCAAAACATGTCATGTTGATTCAAGTTGGATCAGTTGTTCTTATGGCTCTGTTATTTGTTGTTGTTGGGATGTTGGCTGGCGACAATATGTCGTTTGGCGAAGTTTTCAAGTTTGGAGTTATAGGATCTCTGGTCGGTTTTGCCCTGAGTTTCCTTTTCACTCCTGTTGCTGCTCAGGCAATTGCGATTGTTGGAGTAAACCCTGTTTCAGGTATGACTCTGATTACTGTTGTACTGACAATTCTAGCTCTGGTTGGAGCTGGACTTACAGGTAAAGCTGGAATGTTGATTGCCCTGATTGTTGGCTGTGCGGTATGTACTGCTCTTTCCACTTCGGGTGCCTTGATTAGTGACTTCAAAATTGGTTACTGGTTGGGTTCAACACCACAAAGCCAGCAGCGATGGAAGTTCCTCGGTTTAGCATTGGCTGCTCTTGTAGTTGCTTTTGTTATTCCAATTATGGACAGTGGATACCACTTCCTGATTGAAAATGAAGCTGGTGAGATGATTAGTAACACTGAAGTTCTTCCTGCACCTCAGGCAAATATGATTGCTGCTGTTTCAAAGGGATTGCTTGAAGATCCGGCCAACCAGCCATGGTTCCTTTATGGGCTTGGTGGCATTGTAGCGATTGTTCTCTATCTGTCGGGAATTCCGATGCTCGCCTTTGCACTTGGAATGTACCTCCCAATCTCAATTAACTTACCTGTACTGTTTGGTGCATTTGTTGCCTGGCTTGTTGGTAAAACAGGTAAGAACAAGAAGGAAAAAGAAGCTCGTCAAGGTCAGGGTATACTTATTGCCTCTGGTTTGATGGCAGGTGCCGCAATATTTGGTATCATTACTGCTATTTTGCGCCAGCCAGCCTTGGGTGGACCGATTCAGTATCTGAGCTTTGGTAAAGAATTCATAATGAAAGAATCCAGCTCAGGTGGTGGGATGTTCCTCAAAGAAGGTGCCCATATTGCCTGGTATGAAGGTGGCTTGGGACAGGGTATTGGATTTGCGATGTATGTTCTACTTGGACTTGGTTGCTACTTGCTAGCGAAAAAAGGTGCACAAATGGGTGCAGCTGAAGAAGCGTCCAAAGAGTAGTTTGATAGTTTGTTAAATGGAGCC
>JABIBH010000243.1 GCA_018652925.1 bacterium
CTTCCTACTAATAATGGTGAAGTCCTGGATACTGCCTTATTGGAAGGCAAGATGCGCTTTCTGGAAGTCATAATTGACAAAGAGTTGATGGCAATAAAGGCTGAACAATTAGGTTTTGGTAAAATTGATCGAATCGAAACTTTGAATACAGCAGTTACTGAATTCAAGGCTGGGGAGATAATGCATCAGGAGCTGGTTATTGATCCTGCTCAGAATGTATCTCAAGCCGATGTAGATGATTATTATAGCAACCTTCAGCACAAACGCAATTTTCACTTTATCCTCTGTAATTTTGAAGAAGATGCTCTGAAAGCTCGTGAAGAAATTCTTGCTGGTGGGCTTTGGGAAGATGTGGCAGACAAATATAACGATGGTTCTCGTGGCCCTAAAAACGACTACTCAGTCACATTCGAATATGGCAGAGCTCAGGATAAATTTGAAAAAGCTTTATTTGGTGCAGAGGTCGGAGAAGTAACAATGCCAGTATCTACTGTATATGGCTGGTGGATTTTGCGCCTGAATACTATTGAAGACAACCGTGTGCCTGAGCTTGATGAACAATTTATTACTAAAATCAAGCAGACTTTGGTTGCTAGAAAAGTGAATCTTGGCCGTGATGCATTTATTCAGGAAAGTAGAGCAAAACACGGATTTCATATGGACGAGGCTGCTCTTTGGATTATTTTCCAGGGACTTCCAGAAAAAGATGAGCCATATCTTAATCCTGACACAAACAAGCCAAACCCCAAAGAGTCACTGGCACCATTGGATATCGATGTCGAGGATCTGGATAAAGAATTTTACAGATGCCAATACGATCTTTCTGAAGAGCCTGAAGTCTGGACCGTTGGTGATTATAAGTCACTTTATGATGGTTTAAATGTTTTCCAGAGACCAAAAAGGTCAAAACTCCTCAATGGAGTTAAATTGGAAATCTGCCAGAAAATGATTGATAAAAAACTGTTGATTTCAGAGTCTCGAGAACGTGGCTTTAACGAGCATCCTGCAGTTTTTGCAGAAGTGAAAAAACGTACTGAAGAGATGATGGTTAATAAACTGTTCGAAGAAGTAATTGTTATTGATACAGTAGTGTCTCCAGAAGAAGTGGAAGCCTTTTGGGCCGAAAATTCTGACAATTTCCTGGATCGTGATACTGGTGAGCAAATGGAACTTGATGCAGCTCGTAATTCTATTGGTGATCATATCAGAACACTACGCAAGGATGTAATGCTAAGAGGGTTGATTGCCGAATGGAAAGATGAATTTGGTGTTGACATCAATGAGGAAGCTCTGATGAAAACAGCTAGCTGGGCAGCACTTGTACCGTTGGAAAATTCACCGGTAGCAGGTCCTTCAGTACCACCAACACAATAGTTCATGTGAGAAAATAAGGATACCGGAGCCTGCTGGCTCCGGTACTTCTTGAAAGGTTTGACCTGATGTTGCGTTTGTTTATCATGTTTGCAGTATTACTTTCCTCTTTGCCAATTTTTGCTCAACCAGATAATACTCCGATTTTAATTGACCGGATTGTAGTTATCGTGGACGAGGAACCAATTTTGCAGAGCGAGCTTGAACGGGAGATTTCTTTATACCAGCTGGAAGCAAGAAATGCTGGTATGGCAGTTCCGGAAAGCTCAGAAGAGCTGCGTGAGCTGGTAATTTCGAGACTGGTTGACAGTAAACTGGTTATTGCTGCTGCAAAACAGGCTGATATCCAGGTAGATGATATAGCTATCGAGCGCAGAGTTCAGGATAATATTGATCAGCTTATTCGCTACTATGGTTCAATTTCAAAACTTGAGAAAGACTTGAAAGCCAGTGGTATGACTCTGGACGATTATCGGCAGAGAACATTTTCTCAATTGCGTGATCAGCAGTTCAATCGATCTGTAATTCAACGATTTATTCGACCAAATATTGAAGTCAGGGTAGAAGAGATTGAAGATTTTTATATCAATCGATCTAAAGAACTTCCTGCTGAACCAGACAGTGTAACAATTGCTACAATTCTGGTTCAAGTTGAGCCTTCAGTTGAACTTCAAGCAGAACTTCAAGCGAAAATGGCAGCAGTCAGTGAGAAACTGGAAGCGGGCGTGGATTTTGCTGAAATCGCAAAAGAATTAAGCGATGGGCCAGCCGCATCACGAGGTGGTCGGATTGGGTCTATCTCTCCAGGCATGCTTTTCAGCTCAAATCTTGAAGACGCGGTTTATGGATTAACTGCTGGGGCAGTAAGTTCTCCAGTTGTTACTGAACGTGGAATTCATATTGTAAAAGTTAATTCCATCGATTCTGAAAAACGTGATGTCAGCCAGGTGTTTTTCCCAATTAACATTACAGCGGAAGATATTGAAGCGGCACAAACCAGATCTCAAACTGCCTTCGACAAAGTAGCTGCTGGTGAGCCTTTTGATTTGGTTGCCCTTGATTTCAGTGACGACAGAGCAACCGCTCACAACGGTGGTCACATGGGGACTTTTGCTTTGAATACACTTTCTCCAACAATTTCTGATGCTATCGGAACTTTTGGAACCGGAGATTTAGTCCCACCATTCCAGACTCCTGCAGGATTTTATATTCTGTTAATCAAGGATCGGACAAATGGTCTGATACCAAGTCTTGAAGAATCCACTGATTACATTCGCAATACACTTGAGATGGATAAGATGGAAGAGGAATTGATTGTCTACATAGACAAATTGCGCGATCGATTTGTTGTAGATTACAAGGAGTTTTAAAGGTTGTGCTGAACAGTTTTGCTGGCAGACAGGAAATTGTGAACAGGGTTCTGCAAAAGGATCTTGATGGAAACCTCGCTCATTCCCACCTGTTTGTTGGTCCTGAAGGCAGCGGCAAATTATTTACTGCTCTGGAAATTGCTCGCCGAATTAACTGTGTGACACCCAAAGAGTGTCAGCAGCGAGCAGTTTGTGAAAGCTGTAAAAAAGCTGTCACCTTCCAACATCCGGACATTCGCTGGATTTGTCCCGCGCCAGCCTCTACTGGTGAGAAAGAAGCAGCTGAGCTTTATCAGCTTATCCAGGAAGATCCATTTTATGAACCAACCTATGCAGCTTCCAGTCAGGTTTTGATTGGCGACGTAACTCACCCGGGCCCTTTATCAGTTCGTTCAGCATTGAAGTACTTGCGTGTGAAACCTTTTCAAGGCAAACGCAAAGTTGTAATTGTTTCCGGTGCCGACAGGCTTCGAGCAGGTGCTGCCAACGCTTTTCTGAAAACTCTGGAAGAACCACCTGATGATGCGTTGATAATTTTGCTGACTCCAGTTCGCAGCTCGGTTCTACCGACAATTCTTTCCCGATGCCAGCAAACTCGTTTTGAACCATATAATGAGAATGAACTGGCTGATCTGTTACAGAAAATTTACCCCGACATTCAGTCAGCTCATGCAGTTGAGCTCGCCAAGTCGGGAAGTGGCAATGCACGCCAGGCTGCTCTTTTGAGACAATCTGTGCCACAGATATTACGTCGATGGGCTATCAGTTTGTTGGATCTGGCTCATCGTGGCAATGAGGGAACTCTGCAAATTGCTGCTGACATGTTGCACAAAGGAAAACTGCCAGCATCAATCGCTGAAGAAGTTGCTCCTGGCAACAAGAGTATTGCCAAAGATGCATCTGACCTTGTTGAAAAAAGAGATCGCGTAATCAGGATATGCAGTATGTTAAGTATCTACTATTGTGATATGCTGAATTGTATGACTCGTGGTGATACATGGGTTCCGCGGATGGCTAGTGATGCGGATAAGTTAAAATCGATAGTAACGCAACGAACTGTTCATAGTTTATTGCTGGACATAGATGCGATTGAGCAAGCCCGATTGGATGCTGATCGCAACCTGAACCTCGGCCTGGTTATGGCCGTGTTGTTCAAGGAGTTGGTAAGTAATGCAAGAGAACAAACAAGGGCCCAATCAGCCTGATAAAGATAAAGAAAAGCGGACAGAGGACGACATAGTCGTTCTGCAGTTCAAGGGAAATCGTAAGGGCTATTATAACAATTTTAACAATGTAGAAATTGCGATGGGTGATCATGTCCTGGTTCAAGCTGACCGGGGCAAGGATATGGGCAAGATTATTTATATTGGCAAAGGTAACAAATCCTGGTGGGATCAGACCAGTGGATTGGGCGTGATTGGTCACGCCAATGAAGCACAACTCAAGATGCTTCATGACAACCGTGCTGATGAGTGGGAATATTATGATATCTGTCTTGAGAAGATTCAATTGCGAAGATTGAATATGAATCTGGTATCTGTAGAGAAGCAGTTCGATCGTAACAAAATCACATTCTTTTTTACAGCTGATAAAAGAGTCGATTTCAGACTGCTGGTCAAGGACCTGGCATCGATATTCAGAACAAGAATTGAATTGCGACAGATTGGAGTTCGCGACGAAGCAAGGATGAAAGGCGGACTAGGTCTGTGTGGCAGGGAACTTTGTTGCAGTTCTTTTCTGGAAGAATTTTCTCCAGTAACTCTGAAAATGGCTAAAACTCAGCAATTGCCAATGAGCCCTGCAAAACTTTCCGGGTTGTGTGGACGACTGCGCTGCTGCCTTGCTTATGAAAATGATGAATATGAAGAGATCGCAAAACGTATGCCACAAGTTGGAGATACAGTGACATATAATGGCCAGGATTGCCCTGTGAACAAGCTTGATATGTTAAGTGAAAAAGTGACAATCTGGCTTGAGGGTGAGAGAGAGCAGGTTCAGGTTTCGACTTCCGAGCTGGAGTGGCAGGGAAAAAATGCCGGTGGCTGTGGCGGTTGTTGCAAGAATAAAACGGAGCAATAGGTTGTTTATAGATACTCACCTTCATATAAACAGAAAAGAATTTAATAACGAGTCTGCAGATGTTGTAAATAGAGCAGTATCTGATGGTGTGACCAGGTTCATGAATGTTGGCTATGATATTGAAAGCAGTAAATATTCAGTTGAACTCAGCGCCAGGGACAAGCGTTTTTATGCTGCGGTTGGAGTGCATCCCCACGATGCTCTTTTGATTGCCAGCGCAGATGAAGAAATCAATATTGAGAATCTGAATGAAATTAAAAAGATGGCAAAAGGTGCTGTGGCGATAGGCGAAATTGGTCTCGATTACTTCCGCGACCTGTCACCAAGGCCAGTGCAAAGAGCAGCATTCAGTGCTCAACTTGAACTGGCAACCGAACTTAATATGCCGGTGGTTCTTCATATTCGCGATGCATATGATGAAGCAATCGGTGTGTTGGAAAAAACAGGTTTGCCACCTAAGCGCGGAATTATGCACTCATTTGCCGGAGATATGCTGGCAGCTGAATGGGCTGTCGAAAATGGATTCCTTTTGGGAATCGGTGGGCCAGTTACTTATAGAAATAGCAAGTTATTTGAATCGGTCAAACTTGTTGGTGCAGAAAATATTGTCCTGGAAACTGATGCTCCGTGGTTACCGCCAGTGCCATATAGAGGTAAGCGCAATGAGCCTTCTTATCTGGTTCATACTGCTGAACATGTAGCTCAATTGCTGGAGATGCCGTTGGAGGAACTTGCCTCTGTTACTGCTACCAACTTCCTTGATTTGATCGGGGTTAGTAGTGAGTAGCCAGATGGAAATTTTGCGCAAATACGAAATTCGGCCTGTTAAAAGGCGTGGGCAGAATTTTCTTATCGATGGAAATATGTCTCGCGCAATTGCTGATCAAATTATGTCGATTAGTAACAATGTGCTGGAACTTGGTGCAGGTGCTGGTGCAATAACTTTACCGCTTCTGCAACTTGGTGCTTCTGTTACGGCAGTAGAGATCGACAGGCATCTTTGCGAGTTGTTGCGAGCTGAAGCAAAGGACTTCAGTAATTTCAATTTGGTTGAACAAGATCTGGCAAAACTGGATTGGGATGATATGATCACTCTCTCTGGTGAAATGCCAATAGTGGCAGGAAACTTGCCTTACGTTCTGACCAGTGAAGTTTTGTTTGCACTTGCAGGTTTGCGCGATAAGATATCGGGTGCACATTTCATGATGCAATATGAAGTTGCCGAACGGATGATTGCTTCTGAAGGTGGCAAGGATTTTGGAGTTTTGTCGATAGTTCTGGGCTCACTTTTTGATATTGAGCTTGTCAGGGCAGTGCCGGCATCTGTATTTTGGCCACAGCCCAAGGTTAAGTCTGCATTGATAGTTATGAAACGCAATAACAGCTCCTGGACTGACGAGCAGTTACAACAATTTCGGGACGTTGTACGTGTGATTTTCACACGGCGGCGGAAAATGATAAGTACAATAATTCGGAGCAGCTTCAAGCTGGATAGAGAAAAAACGGATCGATTGTTGGAGTCTGTTGCTATAAAC
>JABIBH010000244.1 GCA_018652925.1 bacterium
GATGTATCACAGCATGTTTACAAAATTCATAAAGTGTTCAGGATTGTCAATGAAGAAGGATTCAAAGAATACGAGATGAATGTTCCAATCTTTAATGACATTGGCGAGAAGATTGGCAAGATGTTTGACTATGAAACATTGAAGTTTGATATTCGTGTTATTTCAAGCTCTACGCTACCTACTAACAAGGAAGCAGAAGAAGGTCGCTGGATTGAGCTACAGAAGGAAGGCATTACTGACGATGTTGAGACAATCAAACATATTGGTGATATTGCTGATAAAGAAGGCCTAATGAAGCGAAAGTCTATATATTCACAACAAGCTGGGCAGATTGGACAATTGGAGGAAGAAGTCAAGAGGCTCAAGGGTGATTTACAAACAGCTCAACGTGGCGTCACAACTGCTAATATTCAGAATGATATTCTGAGAGGTGGAGCCGAGAGTCAAAAAGATGTTCTTCAGACTGAAGCAGAACAGAAGAATCTAAGAAGCCAGATGAAAAATGAGCTGAATTTATTTAGAAAGGAGCTTGCTTTGCTAAAGAAAGAAGTGGCTCAGAATAACAAAGCGGAGACAAAAACGGACAAGAAAACATAACTTGCCCTATTGTATAATCTAGTGAAAAGGATTATATTTAAACTGAAAGGAACTAGAAATGGCTGGACAAGGCAAAAGCGCAACAGTAGATGAAATGCCCGTAAAGGACAACTTCTTTGCGCAATTGGACACAGAAGACGATACAGTAGTAGAACCAGTAATGGAAGCTGCAAAGCAAAACTTAACACCTGCGATGGGTGACGAGTTTGAGCAAGAAGCTGATAGACTGGAACGACTATCTCAAGTCAAACCTCCAGATACCGATAAGGTGGAGGACAAGTCAGAAGCGTCTGAATTGCTTAAAGCAATGGAAACTCAGACAGAAAATATCAATGCCTTAATTGAATCAAACAAAGTCGCTCCACAGACAGTTCAAACACAAACTCAAGAACCGCAACCTAAAAACCTTGCTGAATACCTATTCGGTAAAGATGGAGCTGAGGAGTTCGTTTACGACCCCGAAGAAGCTGTATCTGACCCAAATAGCGATTCCGCTAAATACCATCGTGCTGAGATAGCTCTTGAGGCTAGAAAGCAGATTGACCGCGACAAGGCTGAAACAAGGGAACAGGATGCGCAGACAGTTTTCAAGAATGAGAAAGCAAGTCTGATGAAAGAGTTTAATATGAATGATGCTGACTTCAAGAAATTTGAAGATGAAGCAGAGAAGCGGAATGTCACGCTGAAGGATATTTATCTTATGATACATCGTGAGGAAATATCGAAGAATATAGCACAGAATACCGTGAAGGATTTTTCACAACAGCGAACGAGAATGTCACAAATGTCTCCAAGTATGTCTGCTAAAGGTGGACAGGAATTACAGAAGGAAAGTAATTCTCAGTATTTTGGTAGGCTTTTTAACATTGATGACAAGAAATTTGAAACTACAATTTAATTGAGGATATTATAATGGCAAACGATTATAGTGGAATTACCAGACCTTATGGTGATACTCCGCGTACCGTACAAGCCCCAGCGACTGACCTGAATCAGTCCGACCTAAATGAAATTGGTCGTTCTAATTCGCCAGATACTGGTGATTTAAGGCGGTCGTATAATTTCGGGAATGACTATACTAAGTTGAGTTACCAACGTGACCCATACCTTCACTTCCTGAACATGATGAGAAAAGTTCCAACAGATGACCCAAAATTCAAATCAACTACACGCAGAGGCGGTGCTTCCCTTAGACGCTTTGGCTACGTTGTTGGTCTAGGTGCTGTTGGTGAAGTATGTACTGGAGATTTAACTGAGGACTTAGCTTCTGGTGCTTGGAATAGCGCAGGACTTCGTGAGGTTCTACAGGCTACTGCTCCTGGAATGAGCGCAACCTCATTCTCAAACAGTTCATTTGATACGACACAGGGAAACCTTCAAGCAATCATGATAATGTGTGATTATGCTCGTGTTGGTCAATTACAGAACAGAGTTGGTACGACAGTTTCAGCTACAGTCGGCTATCAACTTGGTGGTGCTGGAACGAAACCTAATTGGTTCCATCCAAACCAAATGATTCAGATTCCTGTTAGCTCTACGGCTCCCGCAGATGCTTTCAATACACCTACTGATTATGTGCTTGCACGTATCATATCCATATTTGATGTAACAGCATCGAATACAGCCGTAACTTATGGCGAGGGTGTAATTCTGAATTGCCGTCTTATCAAGACACAAGCAACTCACATCTATCCTACTTCCTATTATGGTGCAAGTTGGGATGGTTCAACGAATACAGACTTGCTAGATGTATCTCATAGTACAGGTACTTCAAGTCTTGCTCAAAAACTAGAGCCAATGCGTACCTATGTATCTGGTTCAGCTTATCACGAACTCTCAGGTTATGGCGAAAGTCATCGTGACCAACTCTACTCAACCGATTATGGTCTGACACAAGAGTTTAAAGAGACTGCAATGATGAGTTATCGTGCCATGTCAACTGTTCTGAAATTCGAGAAGAATCCCTGGACAGAAGAATGGCAAGACAAGATGCTGTCAATCAACCTTCAGTTGGCTTACACATCTTACTTTGGTGAACAGTATGAAGATGCTGATGGTATCACATATACTGAGGGTATTATCAATTATATCCTGAACAATGGTAATCAGTTTGCATTGTCTTACGCAGACAAAGATGTTGATGACTTCTTAGAAGATATGTCAGCATTTAATGACCCACGTTTCAAACCCGATATGGGAATGAACACTTACTACTTTGTACCTACTCGTACTTGGAACTGGTTAGCTAAACAGTCAGGTTACATGAAGAACAACGTAGAGATTTCTCCCAACTATCGCATGCAAATGTCAGGTAGTGGAAAGAAACTCGGTGTTCCAGTTCGTGTTATTGATGTTGACGGAACCTCAATGAAAGTTGTTCGTGACGTAAACCTTGACCGAACTAATGTCAAAATGGTAGCCATAGATATGAACGGCTGTGCTATTCGCCCACTTGTTGGTAACGGATATAACAATGATGTTTCTGTTCATGTAGGCGTTAAAGATAAAAAGAACTCAGGTGAAAGTTACAGAGTTGATTTGATTGATGCCGATATTGGCTTCAAACATAAAATCCCTGAACTTCACGCTGTTTGGGTTTGATAGGAGTCTATGATGACTGATTTAGTAAAAAGCAATCGTGCTCCAGCCAGTGACGCAAAATACGTTATTGGAAACTATAACTTAACTCAGGTACAACTTGATACTGCATTGAATCATGGTGTTGTAAAAGTTCTTACCGCTACGAATGTTCTCTCTCCAGCAGATAGTGGGAAAACAATCGTACTTAACAACGCAACTGGTTTTACGACTACATTACCAACAGCCGTTCCTGGAATGCGCTTTCGTATTGTACTCGACCAACTTTCAACAGATGCAGCGTTGAAGATTACTGTTGCAAGTGGTGACTGTTTTTATGGGCAGGTTGTTGTTACATCTACAACTGCTGATAAATATGATACACAAATTGTTGTTAAAGCTACTGCCGTTGCAACTCCAACGAGTTACGACTGGCTTATCTTCGATAACGATGCTCAGACAAGTGGCGCATCAGCTGGCTCATGTCTTGATATTGTGTGCATCACAGCACTAAGTTGGATGGTTTCAGGAGTTATAACAACTGCTGGTAATGCTCCAAGTAACCCAACAGTTATTTACGCAGGTTAAGGAGTTAAAGAATGACTAGAACAAGAGTAGGTTCCCGTGGAAGTTTCAGTGGACAGGTAATTGAGAAAATATCTGCTGCAGAAACTATTTCCAATGGCGACAGCGGAAAAGTGTTTTTGTTAGAAGCTTTATCTGCTGGCGGTGCTTATAGTATTACGATGCCAACAACATTGAAGGCTGGCGTAAACTATAAATTCATTGTTCAAGAGAATAGTCCAGGA
>JABIBH010000245.1 GCA_018652925.1 bacterium
CTGTGAATTCGAGTTCTATACCGCGCAATTCTAGCCATTGCTTAAGATATGATAGGCAAATGTATAGCAGTTTTGAAAGTGCAATGTCTGCCTCAAAAGCTTCGATAACAATATGATTTGGAGCCTGAGACTGATCTGCGAGGGCTTCACAGAGGGCACATGAGAGTATCCCTGTTCCGGCTCCAGGATCAAGCACCCTAACTTTGTCACTGTTGGTTGGAACGCACAAACGCGCCATGAAAATGGCAATTTCGGTTGGTGTCAAATACTGGCCGAAGTTTTTCTTGTGAGCATCGGGTACTGATGCTGCATACCAACGGCCAACACGATCAGCATAAACTGATGGATTTTCTCCAATATGTAGTGGCAATGCTTCAATTAATGTGTCCATTTTTTTTGGGCCCAAGGTATTATTCTGTTTATCAAATGGTAATCTATTTGCTCTACAACTTCAACAGGCTGAGGATAATTGTGGGGATTTCAAGAATTGGCTTGAATGAAACCAGATAACGCCAGAATTAACAGGCTGCAATGGGATATGCCTGATTGACTTGGCGGCAACCTGTTTATTGCCTGAGATTATAGCAGAGATTGCGGATTATACGCTATACCTGTTATTTCCCTCTTGCCGCCAAGCTGATTGAAAACCAGTTTCGGAAGCGGACCCAAGTTCAAAGGAAGCCGCCTATTGCAGTCGTTGTTGAATGATTTGTTTGGGTTGCCTTTGCTATTAACAGGAGTCTATTCCATTAATCTTAAACAATAAACCGTTGTAATAGGTCATTAGACCCATGACAAATCTCATGAAGAGTGTTGT
Source organism: bacterium (assembly GCA_018652925.1). Taxonomy (GTDB): domain Bacteria; phylum Krumholzibacteriota; class Krumholzibacteriia; order LZORAL124-64-63; family LZORAL124-64-63; genus JABIBH01. The sequence continues at coordinate 818 of JABIBH010000245.1, forward strand.
ATTTTCATTTGGTGATCACAAAGTATATTCAGATAGTTTCTTTTCCGTGGATTTGTTCGGTCTTGGTCTTCTTATGCATTACATGTGATAAAAGCAGAGTCAACAGAATAATCCTGATATGACTTATGGGGAAGACTTAACTCCTAGAAAGGCGGTAATTTGTGACCTGAAGGTAAAGCTTTCTTGTAATTCAATGGCGCAGTTGTATCGGCTGGTATACATGATGATTCTGTAGTGTCAAGTGAAGAAGAATCCCTGAGTTGTAGATTTGATTCGTTGGTTTTGGTGAGCACTACATCAGATTCCCTGGTGCCAAGAGAAAACGTGAATCCTGCGGTAATGTACTCGCCGTTGGTGTTCGACAGCACAGAGTAATAGGCTGCTGCATTGCTGACATCACTGCTCCATGACTCGTTACCATTTTCATCTGTTTTGGCCAAATACGCTGCCCATTCATTTGTCCCGCAAGCTTCTGTGTGACCAGCAAGGATATACCCCCCATCAGGGGTAGATTTTACTGATTGGACTCTCTCATCGAACTGCGATGCCCCAAAAGATGTGCTCCATAACTCATTCCCTTCCCCATCGATCTTGATCAAATAGACGTCTTGGTTGGAACCCATAGGCATATTATTGATTTCTGCATAACCGGCAACAATGTAGGCATCATCACCCGGAATCTGTTGAATCGAATTTGCAACATCAGCCAATGGTCCACCGAAGGTTCTGCTCCATTGTTCGTTACCCTGCTCGTCAGTCTTGATCAGATAGACATCAGAGGGACCGGCGCCATAAGAACTTGTCTCACCTGCAATGATATATCCCCCGTCAACAGTTTGTAGTACAGCGCTTGCACCATCAGATGCCGATCCGCCAAAAGTCTTGCTCCATTGCTCGTTACCTGATTCGTCCGTCTTGATCAAATATATATCATCAAAACCAGTGCCATAGGTATTTGTTTGACCTGCGATGATGTATCCTCTATCAATAGTCTGCTTTACAGCACTTGCCGTATCATATCCCATTCCGCCAAAAGTCTTGCTCCATTGCTCATTACCTGATTCGTCCGTCTTGATCAAATATACGTCATCAAAACCTGCGCCATAGGAATCTGTTCGACCTGCAATGATATAGCCTTCGTCAATCGTTTGGTGTACAGCTCTTGCTGTATCATTTCCCCGTCCGCCAAAAGTCTTACTCCATAGCTCATTTCCCCTTTCATCGGTCTTGATCAGATATGCGTCAGAGGAACCGGCACCATAAGAATTTGTCACACCTGCGATGATATATCCTCCATCGTTCGTCTGCTGTGATGCGGATGCCATATCACTTGCGGGGCCCCCAAACGTTTTGCTCCAGATTTTTGGGATACCATATGTCACATGATCTTGCCCAATCATATCCTCCTCAGATGAGTTGGCCTTATCACAAGCACAGGCAATAAGGATGATCATGGCAATCAGCAGGCATATCACAGAAAGAATCATGACTTGCTTGATTATTCGCATTGCTGCAATCTCTAATGCTGTTTGGGAAGTGTCAGGAGTTGAGCTGTATGCACACAACTCCTGACTCGCTTCCAGGATTATCAGGGCATTTGATCTACTTAACTACGAACTACCAATAAATATTATAATCATTGTCTTTAAGAAGATACCATTGGGGCCAACCGCCTTGAGGTACTTCAACACAGATCAAATAACCATCAGTACAAGTTTCATGATACTTGTTTGCTAAAAGGCGATTTTTGAATTTTCCTGCTTCTGTGTATTTTGTTGGCTCCCACCAATCTGCATTCGGCCAGGGTTTTACCAGGTATTCAATCACCGAATCACAGTACTCACCAAGTGCCCAGACACGGAGAATTCCACCTGACGGTTCTTTTACCTTGGGGTCCGTATCACGCCATGTCATAGTAGCCGAACTGGGAGTTCGGTAGCACCATATTTCCGTGTTGTCGAGTTCCCAGTCATTCATACTACAAGCATAGGCGAAGTGTTCTAGAGCATAATAATCTTGGGTAATATCTTAAAAAAGCCACCGAAATATGAGAGAATGGTGGTATGGCATACAAAAGAAGTTGTCCAAGATGCGGAAATATAAAGAGTTGGGCAGTAAG
>JABIBH010000020.1 GCA_018652925.1 bacterium
ACTGAACTCGATATTATACCTAAAATAGGGGACCCACTGGCAGATGGTTCATTTACAGAAGAGGATAAAGTTGTAAATGAGTTGCGAAAAATCATGTCTCTGCCAGAATTAGATGTAACCTGCCTGGCCACAAGAGTGCCTGTCTGGAATGGTCATTCGGCAGCAATTCGTGCTATTTTTGCAAGTGAAGTTGATCGAGAAAAAGCTGTTAAGGCATTGGCAATGTTCCCTGGAGTGGGAGTTGCAAAGAGTGAACATGATTTCAAAACTGCAACTGAAGTGACCGGCAAAGGTGAGGTTGCTGTTGGCAGGTTGCGATTGGATCCAACAAATAAAAATGCATTATTGATGTGGGTAGTTGCTGATAACCTGCTTAAAGGGGCTGCACTTAATGCAGTACAAATTGCTGGTCAGATTGCTGAGAGTGGAAGTTGAGCCACACAGTTCGCATCGACCTTTCCTACAATGGGACACAGTTTCACGGATTTCAAATCCAGACCAGCTTACGATCAGTGCAAGGTGTTTTGAAACATCATTGTTCAACACTGCTAGACAGGGAAGCAAAACCAACTGGTGCTGGAAGAACTGACACCGGCGTTCATGCTCTGGGACAAGTTTGTAGTCTGGACCAGCTTTCAAAAGAAGAAGTTGAACGAGTAAAAATGGTTTTACCTGGCAAGATGCCTGCAGATATGAAAATACATTCTATTACAGAAGTTGCTCCTGAGTTCAACGCTCGTTTTTCTGCAACCTGGCGTAAGTATGAGTATAGAATCAGCTTCGACAATAACATTTTCAGGCATCAGTATCAGTGGAATGTTCGACAAAGACCTGACACAGATAAAATCGATCAGGAAATAAAATCCATTCTTGGAGTTCACGATTTTACAAGTTTTTGCAAGGGTAGTTCGCTTAAAGAAGACAATAGATGCGATGTGCAGGAATGTTACTTTGACTGGACTGAGTTTGGCGGTATAATGCACATCAAATCCAATCGATTTTTGCATCATATGGTCAGAAATCTTGTTGGTGCACTTTATGAAATAGGAATTGAAAGAAGCCTGTTGTCAATTTCTGAAATCCTTGAATCCAGGGATAGATCGTTGGCAGGCACAATGGCATCTGCATCGGGACTTTATATGGCCGATGTGGGATATCCCGAAGAACTGCTGAAACCAGCAACGGAGGAATGATGAAGTTTTTTATCGACACAGCAAACCTTGACGAAATTCGCGATGCAAAAGCTATGGGTGTTCTTGATGGTGTGACAACCAACCCCAGCTTGATGGCTCGTGAAGGCAGAAAAGATACTGATGCTTTGCTCAAGGAAATCTGCGATATTGTTGAGGGTCCGGTTAGTGGTGAAGTTACTGCTCTGGATGCTGAAGGAATGATTGCCGAAGGCAAAACACTTGCTGCACTGAGCAAGTATATAGTGGTTAAAATACCGACAACTCTCGCGGGCTTGAAAGCTACCCGTGCTTTGAGCGATGAAGGTATTGCTGTCAATATGACTCTCTGTTTTTCAGCCAACCAGGCACTACTTGCTGCAAAAGCTGGTGCTGCCTATATCTCACCTTTTGTTGGCAGGCTGGATGACATCGGTCAAGATGGTATGGAACTGATTGCCGATATTTGTCTTATATATGAAAACTACGGCTTCAAGACTGAAGTGATTGTTGCAAGTATCAGAAGCACTGAACATGTTCACCAATCGGCACTGCTTGGTGCTCATGTTGGAACTATTCCACACAATGTTATAAAGCAACTGGTAAATCACCCTTTGACTGATAAAGGGCTCGACGCATTTATGGCAGACTGGGATAAACTGCAAGGATAATAAAATGAATCATGGACCGAGATGGCAAATAGCTGTGATAGGGATACTTTCAGGTGTTTTACTGGTCGCTTCTTTTATGATTGGCGTACTGTATAACAAAGAAACGGTTGTCGTTGAGCGGGTTGTTACTTCTGTTGAAGAAGAACGACAGAGTGCAATTATTTCAGCAACAAAAGCTGTGGCACCGGCAGTTGTGAGTATAAATGTCATTGATCACAGGACAGTTGTTCGGTCCTCTGCGCCGCGTGGAATGGAATATTGGGAGCGTTTCTTTCCCGGTATGTTCCCACGCAGGGAGTTTCAGCAAGATATTCAGAGCATGGGCTCAGGTGTAATAGTATCCACCGATGGTTATGTAATTACCAATGTTCATGTTATTGAAGTTGCAGATGAAATAATGGTCACTTTGAACGATGGTCGTCAGTTTGAGGCAACTCTGTTGGAGCAAGTCAAGGGTTGGGACCTAGCTTTACTGAAAATAGAAGCTGACAATCTTCCAGTTGCTAAATTTGCCAACAGTGATAGTAAGCTCCAGATAGGGCAGTGGGCTATTGCTATCGGTTCACCATTTGGATATCTACTTGCCGACACTCAACCTACAGTCACTGTTGGAGTGATCAGCGCCCTTAACCGTGATATTAAGCAGCAGCAAAATGGTCAGACTTTTCTGGGTATGATTCAGACCGATGCATCAATCAACCCGGGTAATAGTGGTGGACCCTTGATTAACAGTGACGGTGAAATCATCGGTATAAATACTTTCATATTTACTGAGAGTGGTGGCAGTATTGGACTCGGGTTTGCAGTACCAGTATCCAGAGCAAAATGGATTGTTGATGAAGTTAGGCAGTTTGGCAGATATAGACAGGCCTGGACTGGAGTTATGATGCAACTTCTGTCACCCAAATTGATTACAGCTTTGGAGCTTGATGAGGATATTGCCGGGTATATTGTCCGTGAAATTGAATCTGGATCACCAGCTGAAAAAGCAGGTCTTCAGGTTTACGATGTTATCACCGCAATAGATGGTGTCCCTTTGACTGATAAGGACACCGTTGACAGGTTGGTTTATGAGGCAAAAGTAGGCAGAGAATTGCGCTACGAAGCGGTCAGAAAAGATAAAATAATAACCGGTAAAATAGTTCTGGAAGAATATCCCAGGTAACTATTTGAACAGTACTTTAGTTGCTCCCCAGCTACTGTCCTGATTTTCCTGCACTGCACTGTTTGAAATAGAAATAAGCTCGTCCGCAAGCACCATGCCCAAGGCCTGATTACAGGCCAGGTTCGGGTGTGAGTCATATGCATTGTGGAATTTCTCGTAATCATATCTCAACATGTTGCTTGCTGGTGATCCATCATCAGGGTGTGCCAGGAAATCAAACATGTCAAAATAGTGCACATTTGTTATACCGCCCAGAAGCTCTCTGCTTCCCATCCAGGATGCAAACTCGCGAGCTCTGTCAGCCTCATTACTTGAAGTTCCAAGGCGATGTTTTGGTGGTGGTGACATCAACAAAAACGTTTTGTCTGCGTGAGTCTCCAACACATCTACAATATCGTAGTACCATTCTTTGAATTGCTGTAATTGAGTATTGCTGGTGATGTCAGATGCTGAATAGCAGGATTTGAAAACAATAACATTGTGATTGTCCAGAATGGCATCTTTTGCAGAGTTTGAAGTAGTCCAGAGATAGTGCAATCCAGCAGGGTCTGTGTCATCATTGGGAATATTATAGCTCCCGACAATTTCTCCAGAAGGATCTGTTAAGCCGATATGATTATAGTCGTGATCCCAGAATTCAAGATTTGTATCATTGAGTGAGTTGGAATACTCGATATGAGCACGAACTGATCCATAATCGATCACATATCTACCAACAGAGTTATGAAGGAAGAATATATTCTCGCCCGCAATAGAAAACATCGGGATAGTTATTATTGCTAACAAAACAATGAATGGTATTAATTTTCTCATTTAAGACAAGACTCCTCTTGATTATGTTGTCAAAACATATTAACACAATTTTTAATTTATAGCAACATAGCAAGACTAGATTTTGCTATTGAGCTCCGCCAACTAAAACAAAACTAGCCCAAATACTTGGGGAATTATAAGGCCTGCGACCCGACTCAGTTCGGAAATTACGCAGGTCTTGTTTTGCTAACATCAGACACTCAGCAGGGGCGAAGGTATTTGCTTCAGACATTCTCTTATAAAATGAAACCATCAGTTGCTGTGTCGCCTTATCATTAACTTTCCATAGACTAGTTATGAGATTATCCGCACCTGCAATGAGGAAGGCATTTGTCAAGCCAAGAAAACCATCGCTTTGAGTTGCCATCCCTAAGCCTGTTTCACATGCACTTAAAACTACTAAGTCAGCATCAATGTCCCAGCCCATTCTGATTTCTCTGGCCGACATCAGACCGTCATCGCATGAGAATTGTTTGCTACTAAAGCTCTCAGGTAAATCTAATTGCGACAAAACAAGTGCTGACCTGTCAGGGGAATAATTATTCACAAGGGCATGTGTTGCTAAGTGAATAACTCGCCACTTTTCCAAGCTGTGATTGTCTGAAAGTGTTGCTAGATTGGCTTCTGAAGCAGATCGGCCAAGCATTAATTCACTGTTTTCAAACAGCTTTGCTATTTGTAGTGCTTCAGTTCTGGAGTTGAACAATCTAGGTAGTTGTCCTAACGCGTTTTTATCTCCAGATAAGGCACTTCTAAAAATAGCATTAACAGGAATGATGTCGCTTGCAGATGCAATACTGAATTCTTCTTCTTGATTTTCATTATATGGAGGATCCGCAACAATTAAAAGACCATCGCGAAGAGGCTCTCTGTTTTCTTTACTACCTTGAGCAATTAGAGTAGCCGATGGGGTAGTAATAATACACATTTTATCAACTAGAAACTGATCGTCAGAAATTGCGATTGCATCAAGAGGAACGCCTGCCATTGTGTTTGAGCAGACTGCATATAGCCTAGTTACATTTTGAAGCAAATCTTCTGCAGGAGCAAATCTATTAGCCCAGATATTTTGAGAATTAGATTCCCAAGTTTGAGCAAATGGAAGTGGTGAGTGAGTGCTTTTAATAAATTGTTCTATTGTTTTTCTGTCGTTGTTTTTGTCTGTAAGTTGTCGCCACTGAATTTCACCCTCAGATTTAATTACATAAACATACCTAGAGTATTTTTCGGCAATAAGTGGAGCATCGAGCCATCCGATAACTGCATCACCAGGTTCTAAGTTGTTTTGTACAGAGGCAATATCCACAGAACTATCTAACATCAATTTACCGATTGTATGGTTCAGCAGGTCTGTTAGTTCTGAGTTATGTTCTGTCCAACTGGCGAATATTTCTCCACTAGAATCACCCAAAGACATTTTGTTTTCAAGTAGGAGCAGTTTTTTTCGAAGAGTTGTAATAGAGAGTCTGGTCTCAGAATCGAGTTCAGATTCAAGTTTGTGAAGCTGTAAAACCTGTCCTCGCATATGTTCCAAAGTCTGCCAAGCTTCAACAGGCTTATTGTCTGTAAGTAATGCATTAGCAAGAATTGTGTGGGGCGGATCAAGGAATGTTGCTTTTACACTTTCTCTACCAGTTGAAAGCCAAGCAAGATTATAACAGCTAACTGCGTTGCGTAAGAGCTCTATCGATTCAGAAATGTTGCCTTCAGAAAGTTCAATTTGGCCAAGACCACTGTAAGTACGCATCGCTTCAATTTGTGAAATAGAGCCTGACTGGTCACAGGTTTTAATTATTTCATGAGCTTGATTGTAAGCTTGTTTTGCGCCTGCAATCTGGTTGCAACTAACTCTAATTGCTCCGATGCTATTATTTGGTGCAAGCAACAACGGATGAGTCTCATTATAGAGTGAAGATATAATTAATCGAGCTTGCCGATGCATTATTTCTGCAATCCAATCATTTTCTATCTCTAAATACAAATTTCCAAGGCATTGTACAGTCGATGCATTTTGTGGATGAATATTGCCGTAAATTTTTCTGATACCTGCAAGGGCCTCAATATATTTGTCTCTAGCTTCTTTAGGATTACCTAATTCCCATGCAATTGATGCAGACAAAGAATGCAGGCGAACAAGTTGAGGATGGCCATCATAAAGTAGGTTTAATCTAACTTGATATATGCTCTGTAAAAGCTCTTTAGCTTCAAGCAGATTGCCTTCTTCAAGGAGAGTTGCAACCAATCCTTCTTTGGCAATCGATGTTTCTATTGTAGCTATTCCACAAGATTTTTCATAGACCAAAACAGCTTGCCTGAAATAACTTTCTGCTTTTGCAAAGTCACCTAACTCATAGGCACTACTTCCAATATTGAAAAGTAATTCACCATGTTCTTTTGAGTTTGGAACTGAATTTTGAAGTTCAGATTTGAAGCCATCAATAGCTGAAAGATAAGAACCTTCATGGAAATCATTAGGCGCATTAGAAAAACATGGCAGGGAGGCCATGAGTATAATTAGTGAAAGGGAGATGGCGGGGCGATTCACTATTTACTCCAAAAGGTTGTTACTCATTACTGGAGTGTATATTATCGCACATTTTGAGGTGAGAATGCAAGACTTTTAAACATTTATGTAGTTGAACTCTAAGTGTAGATATATTTGCATTATTAGCACCTGCAATCTCGCTATAGGTTTTTTCATCAAGAAATCTTTCATGAATTAGCTTTTTGCATAATGGTCTCAATTTCTCGATAGCATTGTACAGCTTTTTTAATCGTTCAATACAGATAACTTTTTCTTCAGGAGATTGACCTGCACAAGGAATAGATTCAGGTAACTCTTGAAAGTACCTTTTTTGCCGAAAGTAATCTACACATCTTGCAAGAGTGATGCGGACAACTAGGGAGTGAGCAGTCTGTTGAAGTTGGAAATCTGGTTTTGAAACATACTGCCAGAGATTTGTGAGGGAGAGCTGAACAATATCATGAATGTCATCTGGTTGAAGATCTGGAATCTTGAAAAAGATAGCTTTTCGTACCCAGAGAGCTATTTGGTCACAAGCATCCTTTTCACCGGAGCGAAATCGTTCCAGCAATGCAATATCATTATTTCTTGTAACCTTGTTTGTCATATAAACTTATCCCTCCACAATTATTATACAGGTAAAACCCCAAAAAATAAAAGGAAAAAATTGCATAAAATATTGAACAAAATGGAATTTGCTACGACTGTATATAAGAAGGAGGAAAGTTATGGATCAAAGAGAAGCAATAATTTTGCTGACAGACTACATCAAAGGCACACTTTCAGATGATCAGAAGGTAGCCGTTGAAAAACATATTGAAACTAATCCTGAATGTCAGGAGACAGTTAGGTTTTTACGCGACCTCGATAAAGACCTAGCTCAACACTCTGAATTATTTGCGTCTGGCCACCCCAATGCAGATGATATCGTTGCATATGCATTAGATGGTACAGACTCATCTGGTGAGGTTGCTGAACATATTTCAGGCTGTCTATTCTGCTTTGAGGAAACTCAAAAAGTTAGGTCAGTTTACAATGAATTAGTTGTAGGGAAACCGAAAAAGAAAAATGTTATCTTGTATCTTGCTGCAGCTATAATGGTTGTCGTTTTGACAATTGTGTTCCTGCCGCAGGGTGAGCAATGGTCAGGATCTGCTCCAGTGATTCATGTTAGAGGTGTAATGCGCTCGGTTGAAATGCCGGAAGTAGTTGTTGAAAGAGATATAAAACAGTTGCCGATGGTCATACAATGGAACCCGTGGACAGACAGAGCTGATGACGATGATTATAATTTAATGATATCAATCATCGAGGATAAAAAGATGCTTCTTGAAATGCCGACAACCGCAAATGCGCTGTGGGATAGTACCAATAAAATTAGTTCGGTTGTTATTGCAACAAGTGCAGTTGGTTTTGGAATAAAAACAGTTCAAGTTACTGATGACTCTGGATCAATCTTGTTTAGTGGTCAATTTCTCCTGACCCCTCAATAAGAACCCAGATTTTGTTTGCAGGCATATCATGCCAAACTTCATTCAGTCCGGATGGCCATTCCACTCGGACTGATTCTATTTTAGTTTTCTCAGCAATTCCAAAATGAGTTATAAATGGTGGCTTTTCAACTAATCTAATCATTGATAAGTCTCTGTCTTTAACAATTATTCTGGCACCAATAGCAGATCTGTTAGATTTTGTTCCTCGCAAATCAAACATGATGGCATTGCCTGTTTTACTGTCATTTCTATAAATTAATAATTTGCTAGATTCTACAGTGACTTTATCCGAATATCCAAGTTCCTGCGGTATTATTATGTCTAAATCCATATCTCCATCAATATCAATAAGGATGTTTTTTGATGAGTTGCAGGGTAATCTTGGCTCAAGGCAGTCGAAGCTTGTAGAAAACCTGTTATCTCCAAGGTTTCTAAAAAGCTGAAATTTTGTAGGTGTACTATATGACCCATGCAGAAATGGTAGCAGGTCAATGTAGCTGTCGTTGTCTAGGTCACCAGTAGTAAAGCCTGCGCACACTTTATATCCAAACCAGAGCCCAGCTTCTTTGCCGATATTCTTAAAAGTTCCATTGTCGTTTAAATACAGTGGAGTCCTAGAACCATGTGCATCTGTCATTGAGGTGATTGCATCAAAATCTAGGTCATTGTCAATATCAAGCTGAACAATTTGGACAAATTTTGGATCATCTGGATAAGCTGAAAGTTCAGCTTTGGAGAATTTGCCGTTGTCGTTAATCAGTTGATAAGTTTTTGTTCTGACACCAAAGAATGATGGGTTGTTGTGAAATAACAGATCAGGGAATTTGTCGTTATTGATATCAAAAATAGAAATTATACCACTACGATCAATTTCTTGTTTGTGAAATGGTAGTTCCAAAAAGTTGTTTTGGACATAATCATTTCCATCATAAATCCAGGTTAAAAGTTCACTTTTAGGCTCATTATATTTTAAAGAAACAAAATCCAAAAAACCATCACAGTTGATATCTGAAAGGGTCATACTAGAGGGAGGGGTGTAACCGTAATAATCTGTAAAGCTGGTTTGTTTGTTGGAAAAAGTCCCGTCACCATTATTAATAAAACAGTCAATTTTATATGACCAAGGTTGGATTTTAAATTCATTTATTCTTGGTCGCTTCATTTTGCTGTCAATATATGCACTGCTGTTATAGGTAGGTGCACCTACAACAATAAGATCAGTGAAGTTATCATTATTAATATCACCACAAACAAAGCTAGAAATGTAATCTGGAAGCCCTGAATTTTGCGAAATAGTAAAATGTCCAGTTCCGTCATTTAGTAACAAAGTGGATGGAATTGGGTATCTGGTTGTTGATCCAAGTAGTAAATCAATGTCGCCATCATTGTCAATATCAAGTGCCGCAGAGCTCCGGGTGTCTCCTAGGATAGGTTTTTCAGTTGCATCGGATAATAAATTGAACTGCAAATGCTCAGTTGATCCGTATATCCCACCAGTGCCGTCAGATATAGTGTCTGAGGCTATCTCATTGAATAGCCCTAAGTTATGCTTGTTGCGAATTGAGTTTTGGGCGTAACTAGTGGTGGATATACTAACCAGGAGAAAAGCTGTTAGTAGGCATCCTGAAATTATTTCAATCTTTTTCAAAAAAAACATAAACTAAACTCAACTTCCTGCGACTAGGTATGTGTTAGAGGAAATTGTAACAGATTGTGCAGTAAAATGCACAACAAGAAGTTACTGAAACGTGTATAAAGTCGGTTTAGGTTTAAAGAAACCTAAATCGCAAAAGAACCACCTCAGGGACTTGGGCGAGGACCTGGGGTGGCTATTTATTCTCTACAGGTGGCGGACTCGTAATTATTTGTAACATTCTCTCATAAATCTCGTTAGTTAATAAAGCCATAAATGATTTTGGTAACTCCCGACACATTTAAATACAAAGAAAATGGTGCTTTATGGATAACTCCAAGCAAGTTGTGTCTGTGAATGGAATCCAGAATCGGATTTTTACTATTCGAGGTGTGCAGGTGGTGATTGATAGGGATTTGGCTGAATTGTATCATGTTGAAAATAAGAGGCTAAACGAACAGGTAAGAAGAAATATCGAAAGATTTCCTATAGGTTTTAGGTTTCAACTTGATGAGATTGAGAAAAACGAACTGGTCGCAATTTGCGACCGGTTCAAATCGCTTAAACATTCTGTTGTTAATCCGTATGTCTTCACTGAACAAGGTGTGTCAATGTTATCAGCAGTATTGCGAAGTAAAATAGCAATTGCAGTCAGTATAGAAATCATGAATGCCTTTGTTGAAATGCGTCATTTTATTCAGAGTAATGAACAGCTATTTACCAGAATGGACTCAATGGAATGCAGGCAGATTGCTTTTGAATGCGAAACAGGAACTAATTTTGAGAAAATATTTCAGGCACTTGAGCATCGGGAGGAGTTACCAAAGCAGGGGATATTTTATGACGGCCAAGTTTATGATGCCTACTCATTCGCAAGCGATCTAATTAGAAGCGCAAAACAATCGCTGATTCTGATTGATAACTATGTTGATGATTCGGTTTTAACTCTGCTTTCCAAACGGTTGGAGTCTGCAACTGCCACAATTTATACAAAATCAATTTCAAAACAGCTTGCACTGGATTTGAAAAGACACAATACCCAGTATCCTAATATCCAAGTAAAACAGTTCAAAGATGCACATGATAGGTTCCTGATTATTGACGAAACAGAAATATACCATATTGGTGCATCGATGAAAGATCTGGGCAAAAAGTGGTTTGCATTTTCTAAGCTTGAAATATTGGTAGTGGATATTTTGAATAAACTTGGTTCTTGCAACATCAAGCTATAAATAATGTTATTTGAGGTCACAATTGTGACCTCAAACAGTCGATGAGACAGAAGGTGTTTACCGTATGTTTTCACCGAACATATCGATTCATGGGGTCTTGGTGTAAAGAAGATAGAGGCATGCATTAATCATCAAATACCAGCTCCGTTGATATTTTGAGCGTTCAGGCGGAATTAAGAAAAAGTTCGGAGAAAATCATTCAATTGTTATTAGCTAACCCGGTGATGGGTGCAAAAGAGATATATAGTCTATCCGGCTAGACTATATAAAAAAGCCCCGAACTTTCATCCGGGGCTTCAGTTAGCAATAAGATATTACTTAAGTAGCAACATCCGTTTGCTCTGCCTGAACTGACCCGCTTCGATGACATAAAAGTAAGCACCTGAAGTGACTTGCCTTCCTTTGGCATCGAGTCCACGCCATTGTATTTGATGGCGACCAGCAGATTGATGCTCACCATTTATCAGTGTATTTACAACTCGGCCAGCGATGTCGTAAACAGTCAACTTAACAGGCGACGGTTTGTTAAGGTCATACTTAATCATTGTCGATGGGTTGAATGGGTTTGGGACATTCTGATGCAGCGAGTAAGGCAACAACGGTATCTGCACAGACGATACATTTATAACATCAAGCTGAACAATTAAGGTGTCCGTCTGGTTGACAATGTCAGTAACAGTGAATCCTAAAGTGTAAATCCCTGAATCTTGATATCCTGTTTGCCAGCTGAATATAGCTGACCCATCTCCGTTATCTATAAATTCAGACCCAATTGGTAATCCAAAACTACCCAAAGTAATTGGTTCATCACTTGGATCATGGGCATAGACAGTGAATTCAACCAAATCTGTTTCTATTACAATTAAATCATCGAAAGGGTCAAAATAAGGCATTGGATTTCCAATAAGAATATGGCCATTAAAGGTTGTTACTGGTGGCTCTCCTTCATTATATATAAACATATCAAATTCAATATTAGTACTAGTACCTACATCACCTAGTATGTCAAATTTAAGATAAAGTAGCTCTCCGCCGCCACTTAACGGAGATGTTCCA
>JABIBH010000246.1 GCA_018652925.1 bacterium
CAATCATTTTGCGCGCTCCTTTTATTAGCTGCGATAGGTTGTCAAGATCACCTCAGGAGTCTCAACTGTTGCAATGACTTCATCGTCATTGAGAATACGGACTTCGCCACCTTCAATTGGTATCTTGGCTCCGGCATATCTTCCAAATAAAATCCAGTCACCCTCTTTGCACCATGCAGACTTGAATCTTGATTCATCCTTGTATGCATCTTCACCAACACTTAGGACATAGCCAACAACTGTTGCAAGTCGTTCACGTTCAACAGTCTCATCGGTTAAGACAATACCACCATTGGTTTTGCGCTTGCCCTGAAAAGGCATAATAAGGATACGATATCCAGTTGGCTTTGGCAATTGATCTAGTTGTGACTCTTCAATCTCAGTTGGATCAATTGGCTCTTTAACTTCTTGCGGTTTTGAATCGCCAAAATTCAAAACACGATCAGGTAGATCACCCATCTCTCTTCTCCATACGTTCAAGCAAGGCTTTTATTTCATCCATTGCAAGTGATAGCCCTGAAATCTCACCTACAACGTTTTTATATTGCTCCATTGATGACACATTACCATTGCCCAATGAAGTTCTTCTAAGCTCGATCTCTTTGTTGATTTTGCCTATCATATTGCTAGCAAAGTCTATTCCATGCATCTATCGAGTCCTCACATCATTCTTCTGTGCATCAGCAACAAGCTTATTGTATGAGTCTTGCTGCTTCAGCCCTGCATCTATCATTGTCTTTTCACGCTTCTGAGCTATATCTTGGTTTGCCTGTGCCTCACCAGCTGCTATGCTCATACGCTTGGTAGCTTCAGATTCCATCAGCTTCTGGGTGTCAGTCTGTGCTTTGAGCTGATCACCTTGCTGCTTGACTTGCATCTCTTTATCATGCATCTGGATCATAGGATCAGGCTGCTGAGGTGGTATGATCTGCTGCATGATCTGCCCAATCATCTGTGACTCAATCTGCGATACCATTGTCATCAGCTGTTGCTGTAGTTGCTGCTGTAATTGCTGCTGCAGCTGTGGATTCTGAGCAATCTGGGGGTTCTGAGAAACAGCCTGTTGGTATTGCTGCTGCATTTGCTGCTGCGCTTGTTGTTGAGCAATAAAGTTGATATGCTGCATAATATCTTGAACAATATTTGTCACAAATGCAGGGTTCTGCTGTACAAATGGGAGTTGCATAAATGTCACATGGGACTGAATATGAGCATTATGATTCTGCTGTGGGAATGCCTGTAGCCTCTTACCCTCAAGTGCACGGGCATGTTCCAATGCTGGCGACAGAGGCTTTGGATCATCTATAGGCACTAATAGCCCTTCTGGATCTTTAACCTCAAGGGCAATATACATTCTCTTATATGACTCACGCAGGTTGTGCATCTCTGGAGCAGACTGAGCCATCTGTAGCTGCATCTGAGCTAAGGAAACACGCTGGGCTGCTGAGAAAATATTTGGATCAGAGACAGGGATTACATCAACTTCAGGTCCGAAGTCCTCCCGTTTAATAACCTTTGGCACACCACCAATGGCATATGGATACTCTGGTGGCATTGACTCCCCAATAACATCAGCAAGTAGCTTAAACTCACGCTTCTGAGAATTATGTAGTCTCTTGTGTACCGATGACATGACCTTTGAGCCACGCTCAATAAGGGCCATTGTTGTGCCTACAGGATTCTGCTGTGAGCCAGACTCTGAAATTGAGGTATCAGCAATGGAGGCAAATCTACGACCTGACTCAACTATAAAGCCAAGAAGTTGGAACAGTACGGACGATGGTTCCTTATATGGCAGTGGCATGAGGGCATTGTTGATATTGTCATTAGGGATGTCAATATCACGCCATTCGCCTGGAGATACTGGCTCATCATTAATCTTAGTACCACGCTGCTTGAAACCACCAGGCAGGTTAGAAAATGTGCCAGCATCAATAAGCTGCCGAAGGATTGATGTTGCCGATGATGCTAGACCACCAATCATGTGGATGAAGCCAAAGCCATAGAAGCCAAGGCCAGGGAGGAACTTGTAATGAACAAAGTAATCCCGCTTCCTGAACATCTGATCTTGCTCTTTCCAGTTCCTACGAATTGCAAGAATGTCACCTGTATCAGAGCATGTTGTAACAATGTATGGTAGACTTAGGCCATCTGGATGCTCAAAGCCTTCTAAATCAATGTCAATCTGCATTTCATGGAATTCATATTCATCACTGCTTGCACCAGCATTCTTAGATCCATATAGCTCATCTAGCTTTGACTCAACTTCATTGTCGTTATGAGCCATTGGATCATTCAATTCAATGTCACGATAGAATCCAAATAGCTGCTCTCTACGGAGATCATTTACACTCTTCTTGAATACATGCGTAATCCGCTGTGCTGTCTTTAGAGTTGTTGCACCATAATTGACAACAACATCTTCTGCTGTACAGTACTGTGAGACGGATCTTCCTAGGGTTGCATCATAGTAGATCTTCTTGAATGAGCTACCGCTTAATGGGAGGTAGAACAGCATCTGATCTAGCTCAGGGTCAAACTCTTCCATGACCTCTGTGATCTGATAATTCATGAACTCCTTGACACGAGCAGCCCGCTCCATAAGGTCAACAGCCTTTGGATCAGTCTTATCGGGCTTCCCAATAGTCTTTACTGATACAGGCCCATCAGCAGGAAGCAGCTCTTTATATGCTTGTGCCTGGAACTGCGCTGCTGCCTCAGCTAATAGAGGGTGGAATACACCGGATGCGCCTTCAAATGGCTCTGTCTTATCCTCATCAGTAAAGCCAAGCTCATCAAGGCCATCAGTGAATCGTTTTAGCCAATCTGACCTTGAGGACTTATCCTCTTCATATTTTGCCTCTAAGTCAATTGCAAGCATCTTGAGGTACTCATCATCAAGGTACTCAGCTAAGTTAGCAGCATGTGGCAGGTCCTCTGGGATATCCAATTCATTAGCTGGTGCAAAGTCAACAATAGCACCATC
>JABIBH010000247.1 GCA_018652925.1 bacterium
CTTCTTCGTGGTGCAAGTATCCAAACAGATCAACCATAATGGTATAATCTGCTACAAGCAGTTCTGATTCTACAGTGAAGTTACCACTGGCGTCAGTCTGCACAACAAATGCTGGATTACCCAAGCTATCAAGACCCATTACCTGAGCATCAACTGCATTAGCACCAGCAGCTGTAATATGACCAGAAAGAGTTCCATAAGCTTCGATAACTTCAAATGTCTCTGTGTAAACATCGTAACCAGCTTTAGCAATAGTGGCAGTGACGTTCCCTGTTTCAGCAGGAGTCAATGTCAACTCAGTACCAACTACACTTGTAGTAGTACCAGCAGGATCAGTAGCATAGAGCGTAAATCCGGTTGGTGTTGCTGAAGCTATAACTGTACCTGGAAGGTTAAGAGCAAACATATCACTCATACCTATGTCAGTAGTTACAGTCAAATCAGCAGAAGAAAATTGAGCTGCGGTAACTGTAATATCTTCAGTAAATAGACGGAATGTTTCAGCAGGATCTTGACCAGCAATAGCCAGTGTTGGACCAAATTGAGCAGTGACTGTAAAGACTGCTTGACCATAAGCATCGGTAACAACAGGAGCTGTTGAATAGTCAAGACCTTCAGCCCAAACATTGATTCCTGGCATAGGTGTAACACCGTCTGCGTCCATTACTGTAACAGTAACAGTAGTAGCAGTGAGTACATCGATAGTTGTTGGGGAAATAGTCACAACAGCTGGAGTAATTGCCATCAGGTCGACCTGATAAGGCACATTGTTGTAGCCTGTAATAGTAAGAGTTACATCACCTGGATCAACAACTGGAACATCAAACAGAACAGTAGCATTACCAGAAACATCTGTAACAGCTGTTCCGTGAATTACACCACTACGATAAAGAGAAACAGTTAAGCCCTCTTGGCCAGTAGCAACATCAAAGCTAGGGCTGTTCAGGTGAACAACTGGCATATGTGTTGCAACAATGTCTGTAGGAACTGCAGAACGAACAACCATTGAACAGTCACCAAAGATGTTGTACTGCTCAATAATCTGTAAACCCTCATTACCTGCATAATAGTCTAGTGTATGCATTCCACCGTAGAAATACAGAGCACCAATTGTATTTTCCTGATCAGCTACGAACAGGTCTACAATCTCTGTCTGCATAACGCATGGAGGAACCCATGCCGCATTTGTAGAAGCTGCATAAGAAGCGATTCCACCTTTTGGAGCTGCTGGAGAACCAGCACGCAGCCAGGTTTCCGCAAAACATGCACTCACATTGAAGTCACCATTCTGGCATGCAACATCAATAATCCAAGGTTGCTTCCAACCGTTATCCAAGGCATTAATATCCGTGTTAGTAAAGCTTACAGAAGACCAGCTGGTTCCTGAACCGTGACCAATATAGTTAACCAAGCTACGACCCTGGTTCATAGCTGCAGTGATACCTGCAGTTGATCCGCCGGCACCCTGATAAATCTGGTCAACTTCAGTAAAGCTGTATCCCAACAATGCATCACGAAGCAGATCACAACGTTCAGCATCAGTTGGTGAACCTTCATTACTGGCAATACCTGTTGCTTTTGCATACCAATCACCAGCTGCGCCAGTATCAGGATCACGCTCATAGCGGATAAACTTTTCAACTTGAGTCTGCGCTTCAGTTGCATTTGTTGCTGAAACACGAGATATGAAGAGGTCAGGATAGCTATCGCCACCTTCAACCATTGCATACATAGGGTCAGAAATAGCACCCTCATAAGTTCCACTATTTGTTGGAATCTGAGCAATATCACCAACCAGGATTACATAAGTAAGGCCTGCTGGGGAGTTGTATCGGTCAGTAATTGCGCCCTGGATACCAAGAACTGATCCACCAACAGATGATGAAGGTAGTAGTTCTGTAGCAATACCTTTTTGCTGTTTCCACTCAACAAGCGGGGAAACTGCACTTAGCAAAGCATCATTACAGACAATCAAAAGATTACCTGGTTCAGAAATTGTAGCGTAACGATTGCTTTCAAAGTTGCTGAAGTAGCCACTGTACATTTTTTCAAATTGTGAATCGATAGAACTACTTGCGCCAACTTTACTGTTAACACCACCACTACCACTTGTGATAACGGCAACAGTCATACTTGTCATATAACGCAAAATACCACGAGTGGCATCGTACTGGAATGGGAAAGTGCGAACAGAAACACCACGTACATCACGCATGATAAATGGCTCGCCAAGTTCAGCTTGAACAGAAGGCCATACCCCACCCTTGCTGTACAGTGGAGCAAATTCATGAGCCACTGAAGCAGGATCGATGTTACGTGTAATGTTGCCTTTTGAAGGCTCAACTGGAGCAACTTCAATTTCACTCCACTGAGAATCAACAATCCGCAGTTGAGGTTTTCCACTATTCGGAATTGCAACACTGGTACTCAATACTGGAAGCTGAGGAAGTCCTTTTTCCAAAGCATGAGCAGAACCAGGGAGAACAATCTGGCTGTATTCTTTACCATCGATTTCAACGGTATCGATTTCAAAGCCAGGGATCTCAATGTCGATAAGAATTTCCTGATGACCTTGAGCTGTTATAGCAGGTCCAGCAGGTAATGAAGTGTCTTGTGAAACCCAGGCTGCCGAGGCAACTCCGGATAGACAAATAAGTAGTGACAGCAATAATGCTGCAAAAGACTTCTGTTGCATTTGCAACTCCTTCAGAGAGGAAATGAGTATTATAGAACTTTACTAATGGCGGGAGATGTAATTGTACAATATTTGACACTACTACACAATAGTTGAAAGAAGAAATAACACCCCTGCCGAAACAGGGTCGTTATTTCCGTAACTCGTTTGTTTACAATCTATTCAATTGATCCTGCTGCATTGTCATCACAAAATACAGCCCATCGACCGGCAAAGAATCCACCTGGTCGGTTTGGAGCATGAGCGTATCCACCACCAAGTACTTCTTCTGGCTGCCTGTCTCTGTCAAAAAAGTGTCCCATAAATACTCCGCCATCTTCTTCCTCAGATGCTCTCCATAATCCAGACAGGAATCCTTTTGGGCATAATTCGAGATCACCGAGTCGGAAGCCCATGAAATTGATTGAGCCAAGCTCGTTTTCCAAAACAAATGTTTCATTCATTCCGGCAATATCTTCAAGAATCAGCTCAGTGCTATAGGATGCTGTTTCAAAGTGAAGTACATTCGGCTCTAGTGGTCCAAGAGTTGGATCTAGTGGTGGTTCAATAATTTCTACAAGCAATCCGTCAAAATGTGGTCCAGTGTGTGAAACCCACTCGATGGTTTGACGATCAGGTCGTGGCAATACAAGGTGATCACCAGGTCGTTCAAAACGAATCAATCTGCGGACAACAACAATACCTCTGTCAACAGACAACATACCTGACCAGTCAAGAGGAGTATAATCTTCAATATCTCCGTCTTCCATTCTTTCAAGTTGCCCAAATGTAACTCTCAGGAAAGTGAATCTAGGGCGTGTTGGATCTTCCGGATCACCAGGATCTTCTCTGGCCTGATCTTCATAGTATAGAACTTCCGTATCTTCCTGAAGCGGATCGCCAGTATCTTCTTCTTCATCTTCAAGTTCGATCGCCTCAAAATAGGCAACACCAAAATCCGCATCTTCATCTGATGCGGTCAACCCACCGAATTCCAGATTCATATTCATATTTTCGTAATCATCTGTGGCGGTAGTGTCGAGAGCTGTTGTGCTGTCGTTGTCACAGCCTGCAAACATCATTGCTATTGCGAGAATCGCAATACTGAGTGTCAATTTCTTCATTTCATTCCTCCTGTTTAAAACCTCTGTTACATGTTCATGCAATGTATATGCATGATGAATGCCAAAACAGGACAACAAGCGTAACACGCTGTTACTCAATGCATTACATCGATTATAATTAAATTATTTTCAGTTGGTTATGTACCTGGAGGGACAGTCTGTGATGATTACTGTTTATTTACCCGTAGTTTCAGCGCAATCAGGTCTTTATGACCAAGCCCAAGCAAATTTGCCAGATTATGCATCAATGCATCTTCATGAGCCTCAAGATATCCATCGCTGTAAACTACCTGCCATAGTGCTTCAACAATCTTTAATTTGCCTGTGCGATCAAATTTTTCAGCGATCAAATTTGTAAACTGGAACATACCGGTTTTAGTATTGCGTTCATGCTCTGCAATTTCCAACAAAGTCACAGCGTCTTTTTGGTTCAATTCAAATTGATTGCTAACCGATGTGATTATTGTTTCCCTCTCAGAATCAGAGAACTCATCATCGGCATAAGCAATTTCCAAAAGCAAAGCACATACTGCAACCGCAACAGATTGATCGTTTTCAGCTGGTGCATCAGTAATCGTATTATTAAAAAAATCTTTCAGTCCACTAAACATTTTATACCTCAACCCGTGGCAATGTTGCCGACGGTAATGTTAAAACTTCGTAAGGGATTGTATTCAACCAGTCAGCCATTTTCTCTGCAGTTATTTCATCGCCAAGTAGAACAGCACTATCTCCTGCTTTTGCTTCCGGTATGTTAGTTACATCAACCATTATCAAATTCATGCAAACCCTGCCTCGAACCGGGGCTTGCTGGCCATTTATCAAAACATGAGATCTTCCAGACAAACTGCGAGGATACCCATCGGCATAGCCAATTGGCAGAACAGCAATCCTGCTATCGATTGGAGCTGCCCAGCTTCTTCCATAGCCAACAGTTTCTCCAGCAGGGACATTGCGAATCTGAGAGATTTTGCAAGTCCACCGCATTGCAGGCCTGAGTTCCAATTTACCCTTTGCAGTCACCAGGGTTTCACGCGATGGCCAGATGCCGTATGCAGATACTCCAACTCTTACAATCTGTCTTTCAGCTTCAGGCCACAAAATTGCTGCAGCAGAACATGACATATGTTTTTCCAGATCAGTAGCACCAAGTTCAGTTAATAACTCTACTGCGTTTTCAAACTTGGCTGTTTGCTGTCTGGCAAAGCTGTGATCAGTAGTATCTTCAATATTTGCATAGTGACTTGAAATCCCAGCAATTCTGTCTACACCGATTATCTGAACAGCCTGCTTCAGTTCATTTTCAACAAGCCCCTGCCTGTTTACTCCAGTTTCAATTTTCAGATGAACTTTTGCAGACCCACCAGCATGTTCTGCAGCAAAAACAGAGGCAACAGTAATTTCGAGATCAAGAGATTCGGCTTGAACAGCTTCCTCTGAATTAACTGGCCCTAATATTATTATCGGTACAGTAATCCCGGCAGTTCGCAACCTTGCGGCTTCAACAAAAGAATGAACTCCAAGCAAATCTGCCCCGCCATCTATAAATGCCTTAGCAGCTAATTCAAGACCGTGGCCATAACCTTCAGATTTGACAACAACCAGCAATCGCTTCTCACCTATTAAAGATCTGAAGCAACTAATGTTGTGGCACAGTGCTGAAGTGTTTACTTCTACCTGCGACCAATTAGTTAATACCGATTGCAAAGATTTCACCTGCCACTTCTTTCTCCAGGGCAATTTCAGTAGCGCCAAGCCTTATAACGAACGTTGGTTTCTTTTGATGCAAACTGATTTCAGCTCCAGGCAATACTCCAAAAGAGTTTAACCTGTCCAGTCGATTATGAAAACTGGGCGATATAAAAACAATTCGTGCTTTCGCTCCAGGTGCGAAATCGGTCAAAGGCTTAACCAGTGAGTGCAGTTCTTTTTCGCTCCTCTGGCAACAGCTGCCTCTTGGAATACGTTTCCCATGTGGACATGTTGGCGGATGACCAAGCAATGTGCATACTGAATCAGTAACTTCATCATTGAGAATATGTTCAAAGCGACAGGCAAATTTTGCACTGCTATCATCATCCTCACCCTGCAATAAATCAGAGTAAAGTCTTTCTGCCAGTCGCAATCGGCGAACAATGTTGGATGCCTTCTCTTCCCCTTGTGGAGTCAGTCTTTCTACATCACCATTTCGGGAAACCAAATTTTTATTTTCCAGTTCTACCATCAACTCTTCATCTGAAAAATTGCGCGAAGCCGGTGACTCACCACAACTGAATGAATTGCCAGATTCTTTCTCAACCCAGATTCTACGTAGTAAATCTTCTACAGCATCTCTACGACTTCTATCCATCATAACACCACACTTAGGGAAGTAAGCACAAAGTTCATCAGTCCACCTACCGTCACTGCCATTATCACAATGAAAATCGACATCGCTACAGAAATTAACAGACCGCGCTCTTTAATCATTACAAAGAAATTTGCGATACAAGGCACGAATAGAGTAATAATAATCAGGCTGACAACAACCTGTGTACCATCCAGTAA
>JABIBH010000248.1 GCA_018652925.1 bacterium
GTAACTGTCTCGCTGTCCTCAACAGTTCCGTCGAGTTCAACCTCTACCGTGTAGCTGCCTGACTCCTCACCCGAGTTCTCGACATCAACTGTTACAGTCACGTCATCGCCAGCTTGTACGCTGGATGGTGTGACCGTTAGGTTACTTACCTCGATATCTGCAGGTGTTATTTCAACTGCGTAATCCTTGAAGCTTGAATCAGCCGTAGCCGTATCACTCTTTGTAACATCAGCCCGACTGGTCGCACTAACAGTTGATTCAACATTATCACGCAAAGCCCCAGTCTGAGGCTCAGTCACCGTGAAAGTGTCCGTAAGACCAGCACCAATCGTAAGTGTAGCACCAGATAAGGTCCCGTCTCCACCAGTTATCGCAATATCAAATATGTCCTCAAAGTTACCAGCATTAGTAACAGTGAACGTATGCACAATATCAGCATCCTTTGAACCAGTCAATGTACTAGTCTCAGGAGCAATAGAAACACCAGCTAGTTGGAACTCCGATGTGAGACTAATCTCATCATATTTAGTCACATCAGTTTCAGATGTAGCTCTCACTGAGCCTGAATATGTTCCAGCGGTTTCAGTGAAAGTTAATGTGAATGTTGTGTCACCACCGGATGCAAGGTCCTCAACTTGTTCGGTACTCCAAACAGGAGTTCCAGTACCCGTATATGTTAGATCAAACGTGTCCGTTTCAGTTCCCGTGTTTTCAATAGTAACTGTGTGAACAATACTTTCACCCTGTAAATCACGATCAGTCAACCCAACATCCGGAGTAAGATCTGCATCATATTCCTTGACATGAGTTGTAACAGCAACATCATCGGTTTTATCTCCATCAGCAACCGAAGTAGCGGTCACTGTTCCCACGACGTCTCCTGTTCCACTTGGAGTATAATCAAGTGTCAAATCCAAGGTGGCTCCCGCTGCAATCGATGCAGTAGTGCCTGTTGTGGCCGCACCTATTGCGTAACCAGTTCCTGCCAAACTCCAATCATAAGTGTCCGCGTTTAAGCCAGTATTTTTGAATGTAATTGTATAAGATGTGGTCCCATGATTGGGGTTATCAGCTTCTGTCGGTGTCGCAGTTAAGTCGATACCATAGTCCTGAACATGTGTCATCATAGTTGCAGTGTCATTTGCGAGAAGATTATTCGCATATACAAAGAACGTGGCGGGGAAACTGTCTTCCGTACTTCCTGAAATAAAGTTAATACCAATAGTTTGTGTGGCCTCAGGAGCCAAAGAGTTTGTCGTACCTGAAGCAGCTGACGCATACTGAGGATCAGCAGTTAATGTCCAGCCGAAGGTTTGAGTACTAGACCCTGTGTTTTCGATTTCAATTGAATATGCCTGGAATCCACCAGCGGGAAATCCACCAGCAGGTACCGTTGCCTCAGTCGGTGAAGCCGTAGCCGTAACTAATGGCCCATCCCCTGAAACTACTGTTACATCAGGTGTTGGGTTAGAAGCCGCTCCGTAGGGCCCGTAAAAGATATCGAATCCTGTAACCCCAGGTGTAGCTGGAGCTGTAAAATACTGATCTATTCGTAAAGTCCCAACAGGGATTCCATCTCCCCCTTCGCTTACAAGGTCAGTTTCTTCCCATCGACCATCCCCATCAGATCCATCCGGTTGATTCACTGTGATTGTGACAATTCCTGTGTTAGGCACATCATCAAGGTAAACTTCAGTATGATGGTGCAACCATCCATCAGGAATGGCCAAAGTAATCAGGAAGCTTTCTCCTACCTCGGTATATTCAGCTTCGTACCTAAACAAAGCCAATCCATTTGCCCCTGCGTTCATGGTTTCTGGTGGTTGTTGTTCATTTGTAGCTCCATAAACGAAGGAGCTTCCCAGGAGAAGTGTGAATACTAAAACTGAGAATAGAACTAGTTTTGAAACATAGTTTCCATTTGATAAGCGTGACATGTTGCAATAGGTCAAAACAGGATATTTAACTTTTGTACGTGTTTAGCTCGTCAATAAATTTATAAACTAAGTATAAACATGTTTATACAATATGGAAGAGTTAACACTA
>JABIBH010000249.1 GCA_018652925.1 bacterium
AATAGCACTCCAACGTCGATAACTGTGGTCGGAGGAAAAATGAGAAAAACAGAGCTTGAACGCTTTCGTAAATTATTGGTCATTGAGAAAGAGCGTGTTGAGAAATCACTCCATAAGCATACACAGACTGTTACTCATGAGGGTGAAGTTGGTGGTGAAGGGGCCAAAGCTCACTCAAACCATATGGCTGACCAGGGAAGCGATGAGTTTCAATACGAAACCAATATCCAAATTTCCAGTTCTGAAGGCCGGTATCTTTACCAACTGGAGCAGGCACTTCTTCGCATAGAAGATGCTTCATATGGTAAATGTGGCAATTGTGCCAAACCAATTGGAATACCTCGCCTGAAAGCCAAACTTGATGCCCGCCTTTGTATTGATTGCAAAGAGAAGGAGGAGAGGGGTCTGATTTGATCCGTCTCACTTCAGTATTAACCTGGATTTGGGGACCTCTTGTTCTTGTAGTTGACTACTTGACCAAACTTATGGTTCTTGCCAATCGCGATATACTTATGCAACGGGTAGAAGTCATTGGTGACTTTGCTCGTTTCATTTATGTCCGCAATTCAGGTGCAGCAATGGGGATTTTCCCTGGCGGCAGAATTTTCCTGGTGACTGTCAGTCTACTAATGGCCATTGTTCTGGTCTTTGTATGGCGTAAAATCAGTTCGGAGAACAAAGTACAACGTGCAGCTCTTTCTGCTATCTGGGGCGGAGCAGTTGGAAATCTTATTGATCGTGTTTTTTACGACGGCCTTGTTGTCGATTTTATTGACCTTGGAATTGGTACACATAGATTCTTTACTTTTAACGTGGCAGATATTGGAGTCTCAATTGGTGGAACAGTTCTCTTTGTTTCCCTATGGCTGTCAGGGGATAAAAAATGACAGAAACCAGAAAATTTACTGCCGGGCCCGATGATCATGGAACAAGACTGGATCACTATCTAACCAGTCAATGCCCTGACTTATCTCGCAGCCAGATTAAAAAAGCTTTCGATGCCGATTTAGTCCTGGTAAATGATACTCCAGAACCTGGCAGGTTCCGCAAGCTGAGAGATGGGTCCATAATCTCATTTACACCTCCAGAGCCTCCACCACAAACTGCAGAGCCTGAAGATATTCCTTTGAATATTGTTTATCAGGATGAGCATCTGGCTGTAATCAACAAGCCAGCAGGTCTGGTTGTTCACCCAGCACCAGGTCATTATACAGGTACACTGGTCAATGCTCTTCTTTTTCACTTCAAAGACTTACCAGACCCTAGTGAGAACATGCGGCCTGGCATTGTGCATAGGCTTGACAAAGAAACAACAGGTTTACTGGTTGTGGCACTTACAACTAAGGCTTTGCGCCACTTGTCTGCACAGCTTCAGGAAAGAACTCTGGGCAGACGTTATATTGCTCTGAGCTGGGGCCAATGGGATGAATCCGAGGGAAAACTTGTAGGTCAGATTGACAGACATCAATCTAAACGTAAAATGATGGCGATTGTTGAAACCGGCGGCAGGACTGCAATTTGCAATTACGATGTTATTGAAGATTATGGTTTTGCTCAGCTCTGCTCGATAAAACTGGATACTGGCAGAACACATCAGATCAGGGTTCAATTTGCCAATGGCAGTCATCCCATAATTGGCGACAAACTGTATGGCGATGACAATCGGGCTCGTAATGTGCATTCGCTGGATGTCGATCTTGCGAAGCGGACCACTAGAAAGGCATCGCATCAGTTGCTCCATGCTACTGATATATCTTTTGAGCATCCGGAAACTGGCGAAACCTTGGAGTTTTCGGCGCCAATGCCTGAACCTATGGCCACAATTGTTAAGCAACTTCGTCTTGAGCGATCGTAGGGAGTAGCCATGAATATTAAAGAGCGCAAGCGTGATGGCATAGTGATTCTGGAATTGAGCGGTAAATTAATGGGCGGCCCAGACGCTGCAAGCTTTGATGAAACTCTTAAAACCTTGTTACACGAAGGTTCATTTAATGTAATTGTGGATATAGGGAACATCAGCTGGATTAACTCTACCGGGCTTGGAATTCTGATTTCGGGGTATTCAACTGTCAGAAAAAGCGGTGGTGAGATGAAACTTCTTAATGTTTCAGACCGTATCCAAAGTATATTCATGGTATCAAAATTGCATACTGTGTTCAAATCATACAGTGATGAAGAAGACGCTGTTAAAAGTTTTGCCTAGGTTATTGATATGAAGTCGACAAAATCAGACATAATACTGAAAGTACCAAGTAAGTTACTTTATCTTGGTGTTCCTGATGCAGTTATGATGGAGATGGCTGGAGATCTTCCATTTCCTGTCAGTGATATGGAGATGTTGAGTACGGCTGTTATTGAAGCCTGTACAAATTCCATGGAACATGGCAACGGTATGAATGAGGATAACTTTGTCGAAATGCACTTCTCATTTCTTGAAGATTTAGTTCGGGTAACAGTTCTCGACAATGGTCCAGGTTTTGATCACGAGTCGTGGGTTCCACCAGATGATTTGATGGCTCAGCGTGGTCGTGGTGTGAAAATAATGCGCGAATTTACAGATGAACTTATTTACGATTTTGCTGACGATGGCAGATTCAGATTGACCCTCATTAAAAAAATGAAACCGGAATAACCGATGTCTGTCTATCTGGGGATCGATTACGGCAGGACCAGAACAGGTGTTGCTGTGAGCGACCGGACCGGAACTATTGCCTCGGCAGTTGGTACTCATCATGAAGGTCATGACGGATCAATTTTCGATTTCCTCACCAATATTATAAATCAACGTTCAGTAGAAACTATTGTTATTGGTCTTCCTTTAACTGCTGATGGCCGGGAAACTGAATCTGCAGAGATGGTTCGTAAGTTTGCCGGACTATTGATTAAAAGGTTCAATCTTCCAGTTGAGTTTTGTGATGAGCGCTACTCTTCTAAAGAGGCTGACCAATGGCTCAGAATGAGTGGCAAAAAGGGCAGACCCAAAGCTGAAACTGATGCAGTGGCAGCTGAGATTATTTTACAGCAGTATCTTGATAGCTTAGGAAACAAATGAAATCAACTACCAGGAAAATAAGTTTGATATTAGCGGGCATTGTTTTTGTGATATTTGCTTTCTCAGCTTATTCCTGGAAATTGTGGAATTCATCTTATGATTCAAAAGAAGTTGTAAGTAACAAAGCTACAGTATTATTAAGAGTTCCAGCAGGGGCATCCCTTTTTGATGTTGTTGATTCCCTGCAGGTTAAAAAGCTAATTTTCAGCCAGAGACTATTTGTTTATGGAACCAAGTTATCTGGATTACAATCCAGCATAAAAGCGGGGTTGTTTGCAATACCTCTCAAATCATCACCATCAGAAATACTGAGAATTATTACATCGGGACATTCTGTACCGCTAAGGGTAACTATTCCTGAGGGTATTGATGCAATTGAGACTGCCAATATATTATCTGTTGCCTTTGGGTTTTCAGCCCAGCAATTTCTGGCCGATGCTGACTCAATCACCTCATTGATAATTGATATGTCTGAAGCAGATCTTTTATCCTATAAAGAACTTCTGAAATCCGGTGCTGGATGCAGCCGAACTTTGTACTTGTGTGAGGGTTATCTTTTTCCTGAAACTTATCATTTTTCTGAAGGTACAACCTCTCTAGTTGTTGCGAAATCAATTATCGAACTTGGAGCAGCACAAGTGGCAGATCTACTAGCCAGCCCAATCAGTGACTGCGAAAATATGTCAATCCATGAAGCTTTAACTTTGGCCTCGATAGTAGAAGCCGAAACTATATTTCAATCAGAAAAACCTAAAGTTGCAGCTGTATATCTGAACAGGATGAAAGTAAATCACTCACTGGAAGCAGACCCTACAATCGCATTTTTCCTCTCCAAGAAAGGAAAAAGAATATATTACAAGGATCTGCGAAAACTTTCTCCATATAACACTTATCGTAACAAGGGGTTGCCACCGGGACCAATAAACAGTCCTGGATATGTTGCTATAAGGTCGGTTGTACAACCGGAGCCAAACTTTGATGCATTTTACTTTGTTGCTGACGGCAAGGGCGGGCACAGGTTCTCAGACACACTTAAAGAACACAATCAGGCATCAGCAGAATATAGAAAAATCAGAGATAATGCTCGTTAAACTTGACGAATTGGAATGTTGTAGTTAGTTTCTTCTCTGCATCGCGATTACATTTAATCGTAATCGTTATGAGGAAGGTGCCCTTTTGAATGATAAGCTGTTTCTAATTACAGGTTTAGCCGCAATAGTAGCTGGCTACTTTTTATTGAATACAGGTGATATTATCTGGGCTCCAGCCTTGCTGGTAATTGGCTATTGTGTTTTGATACCAATTTACTTGTACTCATCATTTCGGATTAAAGTGGGCGATTAGCTTAGTTGGCCTAAAGCACCTGCCTTACAAGCAGGGGATCGCTGGTTCGAGTCCAGCATCGCCTACCACTCCACAAATCATCCCAATTCCCAAAATATTGCAAATCAGACTCCTGAGCAGGTTTTTGAGTCTCTGGACATTTATTATTGAAAAAAGTGATTTATTTAGAAAATAGGGTTGCAAAGCATTGGCAATTATGATAAACTCATGTAGTCAAGTTTAGGACTTCTGAAGAGTGGAAGGGAGGGTCAACGTACTTTGCACTCGTTATCGCTTGGGTTAATACCCCTCGCATGGAAATGCCTTTTAGGAGGTGTCCTAATGATTCGTAGGAACATTATGGGTCTATTGATTTGCATTGCAACTTTGGGTGTTGCTACCTTGGGTTACGCGGGTATCCCTCACATGAGTCTGTCATCAGCTGCTACAGCTGCTGCAGTTCAGGTATCTTTGTTTAGTTTACCTGATGGCTCTGGTAAAACACTTGACGCTGCTAAAGCTCAAGCTGATCCTGTTAGTGTTGACGCAACAGTCACATTGACATTGCGTGATGGTAATGACGATCCTATTTCTGCATATCCTGGAGAGGATATCGAGATGGCTTCCACATTGGGCGGGTTTGTAGCCTGTGCTGGTGGAGCAGCTGCTGATGCTAGTACTGATGCTGCTGGTCTAACCACATTTAGTGGTTCTTTCAATGCTGGTGGCTTCTCAGCTGCTGGTGAAATGGCTGTTGTTACAGTTGATGGTCTACCTCTTGTAGGTAGCAACCTGAATATCTTGTTCAACAGTGCTGATCTTGATGCAAGCGGCCTAGTAGATCTTTCTGATGCCGTTACATTCTCTACTGCTTACCAAGGTGTTTATGACTATAAAGTAGACTTCTTCTTTGATGGAAGTTTGTCTTTGTCTGACATCGTGCTTTTCGCTGGTGGTTATTCAGCTGTATGTCCATAGGGATAATTAATATGTCTTAGCTCCTTTTGGGGAGTTAAAAGTGTTATCGCTCTGCCCTGTTTTTCAGGGCAGAGAATTACATGGCAGACATAAAACATCTAAGAATGGTTTATCGCCGTTCCAAGGAGAAACAACAATGAAGAAAATGCTAGTAATTGCTCTTGCTATTCTTGTTAGCAGTAGCGCATTTGCTCAGATCGATCCAGACGAAAATGGAATCGGTCTCTACTTTGACGAATTCGGATATGAAGTCTGCATGTCAACTGCGGCTCCATTCACACCAATCACAGCTTACCTGCTTGCGACCAATATTACTGAAGAATCAGGAGTATCAGGTTTTGAGTGTGAAGTAACTACTGATGGTCCTCTTACAGCTGCTGCATGGGCACTTAATGGCGTACAGCCATTGAATGTTTTCGCTGCACCTCTGTTCGCAGTTGGACTTGGTGAATTCGAATTAGCTACTCCAGTTATTAATAACGTTGTTCTATTGGCTACCTTAACAGCTTATGTTTTGGCACCAACAGACCAAGTATCGTTTGGAATAAAGAACCTGGATGCAGGTTCATTTACTCCTCCTTCACCTGGCTATGCAGCTGGTGATAATGCTGGACTCTTGGTTCCTTTACAGGTTTCAAGTGGATTCCCATATGGCGCCGCTGTTGCTCAAATCAACATCGACCCTTGTGGTGTTGTTGCTAACGACGAAGTCAGCTTCGGTTCTATGAAAGCTCTTTATCGCTAATTAAGAGTTAATGAACAAGGAAAAGGTGCGATTTTTAATCGCACCTTTTTTTTATTTATATGCAAAATTATACTAGACAAAAAGTTGAAATCCAAAGACACTTACTCTTGACATCGGATGTAATGTAACTGATATTACATAAGTCCCGTTTCTTTAGAGGATGCGGGAGATGAATGTCTTCCAATACCTCTTAAGGTAAAGTGGTCATATAAGTGACCTGAAACTAAAATCCCATGGAAAGGGGATAACTCTGATGAAGAAACTGCTTGTGCTTTCACTACTCTTAGTCGCTGTCAATGCTTTTGCATTTCCAGGTGGAGACGATACTCTTGGTCTATATACTGATATGGAACTAGGAGTTAACACACTAACTACAACAACTCCTTTCGAGGCGGTTGAATTGTATGTATTGCTGACTAACCCTACTTATACTGGTGCTTCTGGTTATGAATTCCAGATTATAACTGAAGGTGCAATAACTGCTGCATCCTGGACTCTG
>JABIBH010000250.1 GCA_018652925.1 bacterium
CTTGCTATTAATGAGTGATGGCGGTTACAGTGACCAGCAGTTGCAGATCCCTCATCAGAAATTGTGTGATCGGCAGTTTGTTTTGCGACCACTTTCGGAAATCGCAGGGCAGTGGAATATATTTGATTCGCAACTGATAGTTGACGAACTTTGCAAATCAGAAGATGATGACTCAGTTCAGTTAAGATCTGAATTGAACCTTGTTCTTAGTACTGTTAGCAGGGAGGCCGAATAGCGTGATACCTTGGCGCTATGTTGTTGTAGAAGGCGTAATTGGTGTAGGTAAAACTAGCCTGACCAAATTACTGGCCAACAGGATTGGTGCCAACATCAATCTGGAAGTTGTAGAGGACAACCCTTTTCTTTCCAACTTTTATCAGGACCAGTCTACCTACGCTTTTCAGACACAGATATTCTTTTTATTGAGTCGCTATCGACAGCAGCAAAAACTGAGACAGCCTGATCTTTTCACATCTTCAGTTGTTTCTGATTATCTTTTTGCCAAAGACAGGATTTTTGCGAACCTGAATCTAAGCGATGACGAACTCGAGCTTTATAATCAGCTTGCAAACATTCTGGAACAGAGAATCATGAAGCCTGATCTGGTGATTTACCTCCAGGCAAGCACAGACTCTTTGATGGACAGGATTCGGATCCGTGGCCGCTCATTTGAGCGCGACATGAACCGTGATTATATCAACTCTCTTAGTTCTGCTTACAGCTATTATTTCCATCATTATCAGGAAACTCCATTGCTGATTGTTAACACAAACGATT
This sequence comes from bacterium, assembly GCA_018652925.1. Classification (GTDB taxonomy): domain Bacteria; phylum Krumholzibacteriota; class Krumholzibacteriia; order LZORAL124-64-63; family LZORAL124-64-63; genus JABIBH01. Next base: position 778 of record JABIBH010000250.1, read on the forward strand.
TTGACTTTGTAAATGTGCAACGTGATTTCGATCTGCTCTTTGAACAAATGTCAGAGCATTTTCAAGGCACCAGGTTTTTTGTCCCAGCCTAGGAGATTATTATGGCCAACCCTAAAACACTTACTTTGTTCAACTCATTGAAGGCTAAAGGCCAGCCAATCGTGATGCTTACTGCTTATGATCTGACTTCTGCATTGATTGCAGATGAGGGCGGAGTTGATGCTATTCTTGTTGGCGATTCTGTAGGCATGGTTGTACTTGGTTATGAAAATACCTTGCCTGTTACTACCGATGATATACTTCACCACTGCAGAGCTGTTTCTCGTGCCAGACCAAATGTTCCAGTCATTGCCGATATGCCATATGGCAGTTTTCATGTCAGTGCAGAAGAAACTGTGCGTCATGCATTGAGTTTCATAAAAGAAGGCAATGCCACTGCTGTAAAAGTTGAAGGTGGTCGTAAACGTGCACATGTTATCAGGGCCTTGATTGACGCCGAAATTCCTGTAATGGGGCATCTTGGTTTAACACCGCAGTCAGTAAACAAACTTGGTGGCTATAAAGTTCAAGGTAAAACTGATGATCAGGCCAGTAAGATTCTTGATGAAGCCAGATTCCTTGAAGAGGCTGGTTGTTTTGCTATAGTTCTGGAATGCATTCCTGAAGAGTTGGCAAGACAGGTTTCATCTGAACTCACAATTCCAACAATTGGTATCGGTGCTGGAGTTGGATGTGATGGGCAAGTGCTTGTGTTCCATGATTTGCTCGGATTGTTTGACAAAATTCGCCCGAAATTTGTAAAGCGTTATGCTGAATTGCGAGAACTTTCTGTTAATGCAGTTTCTGAATATTGTGAAGAAGTCAGGACACGCGCTTTCCCTGCTGATGAACATACTTTTCATGGAAAACGAGCTGAGCCAGAACAGACAATTCATGTAGAAAAAGAGAAAGCTCCTGAAGGATATCTTGCTGATCTGGAAAATGGAGACAAGAGTTGAAACTGCTGACCACCAGTGGAGAATTGTCTTTTTTGGATCAATTGCGACCTGATCCAGTTGTTCTTGTACCAACTATGGGTGCTCTTCATAATGGACATATGGCGTTGGTAAAAGAGGCTGAAAAATATGGCAAAGTAGTGGTTTCAATATTTGTCAATCCTACACAGTTTGCACCCAACGAAGATTTCGAAAGTTACCCTCGCACACTTGAATCTGATTTGGATTTACTCTCGGAATTCGATGTTGCGGCTGTTTTCTGTCCGCCATTGTCAGAAATGTATGCCGATGGGGTTGTTACTTCAGTTATACCAGGTGGCCGTGCCGATTGCCTGTGTGGAGCTGGCAGGCCGGACCATTATTCTGGAGTACTGACTGTTGTAGCAAAATTATTTAATATGACCAAGGCAGATTACGCCATTTTTGGGCGCAAAGATGCTCAACAATGTTTAGTAATTGACCAAATGGTCAGTGATTTGAAAATGCCAATCAAGCTAATCGATATTCCCACTGTCAGGGAAACGGGCGGATTGGCAATGTCATCCCGAAATCGTTATCTCGATAAAGAGCAACAGACAAGAGCTCAGTCTATTTTCTCATCGTTGCAAAAAGCTAAATCGATGTTGGAATCTGGATGTCGTAGTACAAAAGAAATTGAAGAAGCTGTAGTTATAGAACTTGCTGCTTGTGATTCAATAGAATATGCAGAGGTTCTGTCGGTTCCAGAACTTGAAAAGAATGAAATAATTGAAGGCCGATGTTTACTTGCAGTTGCTGTTAAAGTAGGTTCTGCAAGACTAATCGATAACATTTCTTTACTTGTCGAAAATGGCAAGATAAGTGAAATTCCGCTTCTAGGAGTTTGATGAATAATTCAGATGTACAGGCAGTGATATTGGCAGCAGGCAAAGGCACAAGGATGGAATCAGACTTGCCCAAGGTTCTGCATCAAATAAATTCAAAACCTATGCTGGGCCATGTTCTGGAAATGGTGCGTAGTGTGGGACTGTCGAGATCATTTGTTGTAGTTGGTCACAAGGCAGAGCTTGTATCCAAGTTCAGCGATGCCGACGATGTGACCTCTGTCTTGCAAGAACCACAACTTGGCACCGGTCATGCAGTGCAAGTTACGGTCCCTGTTTTGAAAGCTGGTGGCTATACGATCATTCTTTGTGGCGATGTTCCTTTGCTGAAATCAGAAACCGTAAGTACGCTTATAGAGAAAACAAAATCCGCTGGTGTGTCTGCATCCGTGTTGACTTGCGTCGTTGAGAATGCCGGAAGTTATGGGCGCATTGTCAAAGATGCTGATGGGAATTTTAAAGCTATTGTTGAAGCTAGAGATGCAACTGCAGAGCAAATAGCAATCGGGGAATATAACTCCGGTGTTTTCTGTTTCAAAACCGATGACATGATCGAAGCGCTTGCTGAATTGAAATCGGATAATGACCAGTCGGAATATTATTTAACTGACACGATTGCATATCTGGTCGGTGAGGGAAGAAATGTTCAGGCTGTGGCTATTGATGATCCTGTGCAAGTTATGGGGATCAATACTGTTGCAGAACTGGCAGAGGCTGAAAAGTACTTTTTGGAGCGGAGTTAGGAAATCATGGACAGACTACATA
>JABIBH010000251.1 GCA_018652925.1 bacterium
GTCATGCCTGTAACATCGGCAGTAATCTCTGTGCCGGCTGAGGCTGCAATGGTTAATCCTGAACTATCAATGTCATCTACGTAACCTGTAAAATCTATGGTGGTATTTCCGTCTTCAGCAAACTCAATAGTCAGTGAAGTAAGATCGATAGTTGGGGCGTCGTTTACCGGGCTGACAATTACCATCACCGCATCGGAGGCAACGGCGCGGCCCTGCTGATCGTTGACTGTAAATGTAAGCTCTTCGCTTCCGCTCCAGTTTTCAGTTGCAGTAAAAGTTACGCTGAAGCCAGCAATTACAGCAAAGATGTTTGTGCTGTTTGTAGCAGTCAGAATCAGATCGTCGCCTTCAATGTCATTAAGATAGCTTGTGAAATCTTCTACAAGATTCTCGTCTTCGTTGAAGCTGAATGAGTCTGGTAAGCCTATGGTTGGAACATCGTTTTCTGCAGTCACCGTAACAATAATATCGTCACTTGTTTCATATTGGCCATCACCAACTGTTATTGTAAATGTCTCTGAGCCATTCCAGTTCTCGGTTGCCGAAAATAAAATCGTCATGCCTGTAACATCGGCAGTAATCTCTGTGCCGATTGAGGCTGCAATGGTTAATCCTGAACTATCTATGTCCTCTACGTAGCCTGTAAAATCTATTGTGGTATTTCCGTCTTCAACAAACTCAATAGTCAATGAAGTAAGATCGATAGTTGGTGCATCGTTTACTGGACTGACAACTACCGTTGTTGCGTCGGAGGCAACGGCGCGGCCCTGCTGATCATCGACTGTAAATGTAAGCTCTTCGCTTCCATTCCAGTTTTCAGTAGCAGTAAAGGTTACGTTGAAGCCATCAACTGCAGCAAAGATGTTTGTGCTGTTTGTAGCAGTCAGTATCAAGGCGTCGCCATCGTCATCATTTATATACGCTGCAAGGTCAACTATTGTTGAGCCGTCCTCATCAAAAACAACGCTTAGGCCATCAAGATTTATTGTCGGATCACTATTCAATGTTGATTCAGAATTTGTTCCACTTTCCGATTCCCCGTACACATTAAATGATGACACTTTATAAAAATATTGTGTGTGTGGACTGAGGCCCGTGTCGCTATAGGCAACAACGTCGGTGGTAACTTCTGCTAGTAACGGCATGTCCCCCGCGGAAGTACCGCGGTATATTCTGAACCCGTCTTCATCATCGGAATTATCTGTCCACCCCAGATTGATTTGACTATTTGATACCGGAGCCAGGTTCAGGTTTGTTGGCTGAGTTGGAGGTGAAAATGTTGTGCCATTGCTTTGAATATATTCTGAATCACCAATCGCATTACTTGCTACAACTCTGTAATAATATGTGTCTCCTGCTTCCAGGCCAGAATCCAGGTAAGAGGTTATGTCCGCTCCAACAGTTGCAATATCAACAAAAACTCCTGTTGGCATAGTATGTCTGGAAATACGAAACAGGTCTTCGTTGCTGGAGTTGTCGGTCCAGGTTAGAAGCAACTCCGTTGCCGATTGTGCTGCCACGACAAGATTTGAGGGCGCAGTTGGCCCCTCCATCGCTGTTGCTATTCCGGTGGTGTATTGAGCAGAATTAAACTCTGGAGTGCCAATGGTTTTCTGTGAAAAAATACGATAGCTGTACTCGCTGTTTGGCAGACAATCGGTGTCGCTATAAGAAGCTACATCTGCGCCAACAGTGAATGTGTCCAGCTCTGTAATTTCCCAGCCAATGCCTTCATCGTGAAAAGTTCTGTAAATCACAAATCCAGACTCATCATCAGAGTTGTCGGTCCAGGAAAGATCAATCTGAGTGCTGGTCACTGGAACAGCTGCGCCGTCTGTCGGTGAATTTGCCAGAGTTGTATTTATTGTAGCCGGGGCATTGGGGGTTAACGGTATCAACACCCCTGAATCATGAGCCGCTGCATAGCCTGGAGTTAAGGGATCAAATGACGAACCTACAAGCGGGTCAACCCTGAATGCAACTTCATCCGTGGCGGCCATTATATAACAGCTATAAGTGGCCAAAAGTACGGCGTCGTTGACAGAGATTGGTAGCGCAAGTGCTTCTTCCCCAACACCAACAACGAATTCTGGTGCCATTTTAATATTAAGTGGCTGTTGTCCAGCCAGAACCCATTCTTCCGCAACAGGACCTCCACCAACGGTAACCATACACTCCCACCCTGAGACAGCCCTGAATTCACCGTCGAAAAAATGTCTTGAGCTGGGATTTGTGAGTAACAAATATGCAGTAATTGGTTCAAAAGGCCCGGACGTAGCCATATTGCCTGACCCTGGGTCTGTCTCGTCAAAATAAATACCTATTCCATCGGCAGTTACAAATTGAGCCGTGGCTGGAATGGCACTGAACGATGCAATTATAATCGATAAAAACAGCAGCTTCTTCATCAGGGAACTCCTGGGTTTTAAAAAACAGACACAATGTTCGCAAGTTGATTAGTGTATGGTAATTGGGGATTCTACCACAAACCATAATATATTTGTTAATATTTTTGTAGAAATAATATCCTGTATATATATCTTATAGGTAGACCATACACCTTGTGAGTTTGAAACTCGCACTACACACAAAGTCCCGGGAGGACTATAACATGGCAAAGTACACAATTGGCTGGATGCCTGGCGACGGCGTTGGCATTGATGTGATGGATGCTACAAAAGTGGTTTTGGACAAAATTGGTTTCGAAGCCGAATACGTACATGGCGATATTGGCTGGGAGTTCTGGCGGACAGAGGCCAATCCTCTACCTGACCGCACAATTGATATGCTGAATAAAGTTGACGCGGCTCTATTTGGAGCTATTACAAGCAAGCCTAAAGAAGAAGCTGAAGAAGAGCTTGTTTCTGAGCTAAAAGGAACTGGCCAAGTTTATCGCAGTCCTATTGTCAGGCTACGACAAGAATTCAATCTTCAGTCAAACTTGCGACCATGCAAGGCTTATCCCGGCAACCCGCTGAACTTCAAAGATGGTTTGGACCTGGTTGTTTTCCGCCAAAATACCGAAGGTCTCTACATGGGCGTTGAGTACTATCCTCTGCCTGAAGATGTTCGCGCAAAACTTACTGAAACTCATCCTCAACAGATGGGCAAGCTTGACGGTGTTGATAGTGAAGACATTGCTATCTCAACTCGTATCTTTACTCGCGCAGGCTGCCAGAACATTGTTCGCAATGCTTTTGAATATGCTAAAAAGTTTGGCTACAAATCAGTTACTGTAGTTGAAAAGCCAAACGTTGTGCGTGAGACAAGTGGCTTGATGGTTCGCGAGGCAAGAAAAATTGCTGAAAATTATCCAGGAATTGATCTTTGGGAAACAAACATCGATGCAATGTGTATGTGGTTGATAAAAAACCCTGAAGACTACGGTGTGCTGGTTGCTTCAAATATGTTTGGCGATATTGTCAGTGACCTTTGTGCCCAGCTTGTTGGCGGTCTTGGTTTTGCCTGCTCTGGAAACATCGGAGAAAATGTTGCGATTTTTGAACCTTCTCACGGGTCAGCACCAAAGTATGTTGGCATGAACAAGGTTAATCCTATTGCAATGATCTTATCGGCAAAAA
>JABIBH010000252.1 GCA_018652925.1 bacterium
CTTGATAAAACTGCTGTTGAGTTTATGCATCAGATCAAGGATCTGTTTGACCCCAATAATCTTTGTAATCCGGGCAAAGCATTACCTCAAAGAGGTAGTGGGATTGAATGCTCTGCCGTTCCTGATTCAATAATTATGCACAAGGACACTCTGGCAATCACAGCTCCAGTTGATGTTAGATGGAAAGATTTACCAGTTGATTGCGACAAGTTCAACCCGGAATCAACAGTAGCTGATGCAATCGAAAACGGCCTGGTTCTGCTTGAAATCTGGGCTGAATGTGGAGGCAAACTGTTCCATTCCGGTGCACGTGTTACGAAAGATGTAGCAGGCTATAACCTGGTAAAACTGTTGTCAGGCAGCAGGTTGGCTGAAATCAAAGCTGTGACTTTCAAGTTGAACCCGGAAATTCGTGAAGTCGGAGAATCTGAAACAGCTGATTACATTGCAGTTGGACTACGAAAGATATTTGGGGGCAAAAATGAATAGCCCCAAACTCGATAAACTTCTGCAAAGCTGTGTTCAATGTGGATTGTGTCTGTCTCACTGCGCGACTTATCTGGTAACCGGAAATGAAGTTCTTTCTCCAAGAGGCAGACTTCAACTTCTGAAACATTGGCAGAATAACACCCCGGACAGTGATCAGTTTGATGCTCTGGATAGTTGTATCGGTTGTTTGGCGTGTGAATCGGCGTGCCCAAGTGGCGTTCCATATGATTTGATTGAGCAGGGAAAAAGCAGAGCTACACCAGGCTGGCGAACACATCTGGCAAAACCACTTTCCAGCCCTGCAGTACTCAATACATTGTCCAAAATTTCTGATTCGGGAATTGGTCACGCTTCAAATGTTACCCCCAAAAGTATGTCCGATGGAGAACTGGTTTCCATGTTGGATGACCTTGCCGGTCAAAAAACAGTGTTGCGAAAAACTATCGGAAAAACTGGTCCATCGGTCATGCTGTTTCCTGGATGCGTAAATAGCACAATGCTATTCAACTCACAAAACAGATTGATTCAACTTTTGCAATCGGCAGGATGTGAAGTTGAATTTCCACGCGCGTGGAATTGTTGCGGGGCAGTAGCAAGTCATCTGGATAATCATCATCTTGCAGAAACTCAACATAAACAAAACCTGGAAACAGATTGCGATTTTATAGTGGTCGAAGCTGCCGGTTGCGGGCGGGAACTTAAAGAATATGCCGGGGAAAAAGTAATCGATGCAGCATTGCTACTCTCAAAACTCAATCTTGAACTGATGAAAACTCACCTAAAAGTGGCAATGCATTACCCTTGTCATTCACTGCATGGGCAGAAGATCGTTGAAGAACCGAAACAACTGCTCAACAATTCCGTGCAGGCGATAGACCCGCATGAGCCTGAAGTATGTTGTGGAAGCGGGGGGACATTTACTCTGTTCCATAAAGAACTTTCAATCCAGGCAGGCAAACGCAAAGCAGAAATGCTGACCGACACTAATAGTGACCTGGCAATAACTTCCAACGCCGGCTGCCTTGGCCAGCTAGCAAATTCACTAGGTAAATCCATGCCAATTATTCCTCTGACCGATCTGGTCTGGTACCTGCAAACTCGCTCCAAAGCTTGACAGTAACCATTTAATTGATGATTGTGATTGCTGCGAATTGATTAATAATTGAACCGGAGGATTCTGGATTGAAAACTGCTGAAGGAACCAACTACAAAGTTGCAGATATGTCGCTTGTTGAAGCTGGCAAAATGAAGATCGACTGGGCTGAAAGTCGTATGCCTGTAATGATGGCTTTGCGTGAAAAACATGCAAAATTGCAATCGTTAAAAGGGATGAAAATTGCTGGTTGCCTGCATGTAACAAAAGAGACTGCAGTTCTTATCAGAACTCTTGCTGCTGCTGGCGCTGAAATAAGCTGGTCTGGCTGTAATCCTCTCTCAACTCAGGACGATATCGCTGCAGCGCTTGCTGACCAGGGTATCTCCATTTATGCATGGCATGGCATGAACACCGAAGATTTTTACTGGTGTATTGACCGTACTCTGGATTTTAAACCAACCTTGACTCTGGATGACGGTGCCGATCTTATTTTCCGTGTTCACAACAAACACCAGAACCTGTTCGATGGAATTATCGGTGGTACAGAAGAAACCACAACCGGTATCCACAGACTTCGTGCAATGGCAGATGATGGTGCGTTGAAATACCCGGTTATCGCAGTCAACGATGCAGAAACCAAATGGGATTTCGATAATGTTTACGGTACAGGCCAATCAAGCCTTGATGGAATCATTCGCGCAACATCAGTTCTGATTGCAGGTAAAAACTTTGTTGTTGCAGGTTACGGTCACTGTGGAAAAGGTTGTGCGATGCGTGCAGCCGGTCTTGGTGCAAACGTTATCGCAACAGAAGTCAAAGCTACTGCCGCACTGAAAGCTACTCTTGAAGGACACGAAGTTCTGCCGATGGATAAAGCTGCTGCAGTTGGCGATATCTTCATAACCGCAACTGGCATGAAAGATGTCATCGTCGGTCGCCATTTTGAAGTTATGCGAGATGGTGCAATTGTTTGCAACACAGGCCACTATGACTGTGAAATAAACATCGGTGATCTGGAAGCTCTTTCAGTTTCCAATCGTGAAATCCGACCAAATTGCCGAGAGTACATGATGAAAGATGGCAGAAGGATTTATCTGTTGGCTCAAGGTAGACTTGTGAATCTTGCAGCTGCTGAAGGTCATCCAAGTGAAGTTATGGATATGTCATTTGCCAACCAGTTCCTCTCAATGGTTCGATTGTCAGAAGAGGGCAAAGAACTCTCGGCTGGTGTCCACGATATTCCTGTTGAGCAGGACCAGATGATTGCAGGGATCAAACTTTCAACAATGGGCTTGAGTGTGGATAATTTAACTCAGGAACAGATTGATTACGATTCTGATTACTCAGCTGGTACTTGATTCAACTTTTGATAATAGATAAAAAGACCGGGCAACTTCTGTTGCTCGGTCTTTTCTTTTGCGGTACTGTTTGGGCTACACAAAGAGATTTTAGATAAATCAAGATAGGAGATAGCAATGAAACTGACAGCAACAATTTTGATATTATTTATTGCCAGTGCTGCTTTTCCTCAAGCAATGGATATTGAATATAATTGCAATACCCCAACTTATGAACCGCTCAATTTAGAGGAGTCTATTAACTACCTCAAATCGAGAAGCCTCTCATTGACAGTCGGATTTTACTCAAAAAACTGGCAGCAGGAAGATGTAATAAGCAGGAAAGGGTTCATTTTTCATCGACATGCTTTCAAATTTGAACCTATAACTGAAAATCCATATACCAGAGAATATCAGGCTCTTTTTCTACAATTCGGCTATCAACGGAAACTGTGGGAATACAGAAACTCAGATCTGATTGCAGGTTTTGAAACTGGTATGGTCTTTATTGATGATAATCATAGTGCGGATGTCCCATTTGGGAACTTGCCCGAAACCAGCTGGAACATTTCGCCAACCTTGAAGAGGTTTGTTCCATTGGGAGCAAGAGCATCGGCAGTTTTTGGAGCTCAAGGCGTTATTTTTATGCAAGACAAACTAACAACGAATCCGTTCAAATCCGGAGTCATTTTTTCTGTCGGTATTGAGTTAAATGGGGGCAGGGAGTTTAATAAACCGAAGACACATCTGTAAAGGCAACTGAGTGTATAATAATATAATCAACAATTTGCAAAGCTTGGCCAACCCGGAAATCGCAGAGCATTCACAACGGTTTTTCAAAACTGGCAAGGGTGAATATGGTGAAGGGGATTTGTTTCTGGGAATAAGAGTCCCAATTATCAGGCAGGCAGTAAAAAGGTTCAAAATTGTACCGCTACCAACTCTGAAACGACTCCTGAAATCCGAGTTTCATGAAATCCGCCTGTTTGCTCTGCTATCGTTGGTTTACCAGTATGAAAAAACAGACCAGCAGGAAGAGATTTATAAAATTTACCTTTCAAACACAAAGTATATCAACAACTGGGACCTGGTTGACACCTCAACTCCAAATATTGTTGGATCGTTCCTTGTAAATAATGACAGAAAAGTTCTATATGAACTCGCAAAATCTGATTCCCTGTGGGAGAGAAGAATTTCTATCCTGGCAACATTCAAATTTATACGCAACGGCCAGTTCAAGGATACTCTGCTCATTTCTGAAATTCTGCTTAACGATGATGAAGATTTGATCCATAAAGCTGTCGGCTGGATGTTGCGTGAAGTGGGAAACAGAGACCAACAGACTGAGGAAAAGTTTTTAATAAAGCATTACAATAATATGCCAAGAACGATGTTGAGATATGCAATTGAAAAGTTCGAAGAAGAGAAGAGACAAAAATATCTCAAAGGCAAGATATAAAAAAGACCGGACAGTTCAAAACCGCCCGGTCTTTAATAAAATCAACTAGAACTAGAATCCGTATACAAGTCCCAGGTTCATATTCCAGAAGTGAGTGTTAGTCCACATGAAACTGTTATTCTCATGTTGGAACCCTTCCCATTTGATTTCATCACCAGTGGTGACATAAGTCCAGGTTGAGCTCCAGTCCAGTTTGAGATCTGATGTGAGGTTATATTCAGTGCCAATCCCAAAGGCAACACCTATATCATTGCCAACAATTTCATCTTCGGAATAGGTCATAATGTCTGAACCACGACCGTTCTCAAGCAGAGCCCAGTCCATATACATTAAATTGGTTTTAAAGTAAGGATTGAATCTTGAGCCAGGCATTATTTTGTTACCCAGGTAATTAATCAAGGAAAGATAGAAACCATCTAGCTGGATAAACGCGTCAGTAGTCAAGTCCGTATCATTGCGGCGAAGCCCACCATTAATCAAGGCTATATCACCAGGCTTGTCTCCAACTATTGGCATACCACCGCGGATAGCACCAAAAGCAAGAGCAAGTTCTTCCATTGGGTGAATCCTGAGTTCACCACCAATGCCAAATCCGCCACCAGTGAGGTCATTGACATCGTAGAATTCCTGTTTCAAAATATGTATAGGTACCAAGTGTTGAGCAAAGATAGATACTGCAAAAAAAGATGAATGATGAGCTGGTGTTACATCTTCAACTGTTTCATCTTCAAAGCTGTCAAATGAATCCTCTTCTGCAACGGCAATAGAAAAAGCACCACTACAAATCAGAACCAGGGATAGAACTGTAACTAAGGACAAAAATCTGTGCATTGGACGCATTTACGCGCTCCTTTCCAGAGTAATTCTTTTATATTACTTGAGAATATACAGTTTTCAAGTGAAGTTGTCCAATATCGATACTCCAAAAATTTATTGTATACACTTGATTGATAGCTTTGTTTAGTGTATGATACATTAATAGGCTTAAGCCTTGTATATGATTGTTGGTGTGGTCCGCGTGGCTTGACTCGTGACGCGTGCGACGCAACTGGGGAAGACAATGAGTCGCTTCTAGTCTGAACTGGATCATCGCCTACATCAACATTTATCATCCTGATTGGAGCTTCTTCGGTTGTTCCGATCAGGATTATATGTATATGGAGGAAATGTGTTAGAAAAACCTGGCCGCGATTTATTGTACGCCATACCCAAAACCGATTTACATGTCCATCTTGATGGCTCTTTGAGAATATCTACAGTCCGTGAACTTGCTGCAAAACATAAACTCCCTTTTAATTTCAAAACTGACGATGATGTTCGTGCTGTCTGCCAAGTGGATGAACGATGCGAAAGCCTTGAAGACTATTTAAAAGTATTTGATATCACCCTGCAGTTGATGCAAACCAAAGAAGAACTTGAACGGATTGCATTTGAGCTTGCAGAAGATGCGCATCATGAAAACATCAGATACATGGAAGTTCGATACTCTCCAATGCTGCACACAATAAAAGGTCTCAAGCTGGATGAAATTGTTGAAGCCGTGCAAAAAGGACTGGATAGAGCGAGAAGGCAGTTTGGAATTTTTACCGGTCAGATAGTCTGTGGTATTCGACACATCTCGGTTGAGTCGTCTCTTGAGCTTGCTGACCTAGCAGTTCGATGGAAAAATAGAGGTGTTGTTGCATTTGATTTAGCAGGAGCAGAAAAAGATTTCCCTGCCAAGGACCATATTCAGGCGTTTTATAAAGTTCTCAATGCCAATATGCCCGTAACTGTTCATGCTGGAGAAGCATTTGGAGCAGAGTCTATTCACCAGGCAGTTCACTATTGTGGTGCTAACAGAATCGGCCACGGGACACACCTTTCAGAAGATATGGATTTATTGCAATGGGTAAATGACAGGCGGATTGCTGTTGAAGTTTGCCTGGCAAGTAACCTGCAAACTGGGGCAATTCTGGATTACGCCAGCCATCCAATCAAGAAGTTCATGGAAGAAGGATTGCGAGTCACACTCAATACAGATAACAGACTGGTATCAGGTACAACCATGACCAACGAACTGGTATTGGCTGTTGAACACTACAACCTTACGACTGATCAAATTGCTAAAATATTACTCGATGGATTCAAGAGTTCTTTCCTGCCTCTGGTAGAAAAAGCCAGCCTGATTAACCGTGTGCTTGATGAGTTTTACAAGTTGGGAGTTAATTATTCCGGAGTGATTAGTCGTCGCTGGCGCGCATTCCATTGACGCCTGATTTCAAAAGCCATTACGCCAAAACTGACAGCAACATTTAATGATTGTTTGGCTCCACTCATCGGAATTTCCACAGCGTAATCGGCTTGTTTGGCAACTTCCGCAGACACACCATCAACTTCATTACCAACTACAAAGCAGCAGGGAAACGGATATTCAAAATCGACATATTGCTTTGCGCCCTCAACTTGTTCCAATGCTACAATAGCAATTCCTTCATCTTTCAAACTGCTAATAATTTCCACAGGATCTTTGGAGTAGCTCCAGGGAACCATCTCAGTAGCTCCAAGGGCAGTTTTCTCGATATCTGGCCGCGGGGGAGTTGCACACATTCCACTCAGGTAAATCCCGCTTAAGGCAGAAGCATCTGCAGTTCTGAACATAGCCCCTATATTCCAGGCACTTCGAATGTTGTCCAGTAAGGCAAAGACCGGCATTCTTTCCAAGGCGAGTGCCTGTCCCAATGTAAGCCTGTTACTACCTGTAGGCTGTGTCATAATCGGGTCCAATTCTCTGAGTATTCAACGCTAAACTTTTCGCAACAATAGCCGATAATATGACCTGTGAACAGTGACAAACCAAAATCAGAAAAGAACGGTCTATATCCGATGAAGCGCAAAACTGTAACTCTCTGTATGATTGCTCGTGATAACGAGA
>JABIBH010000253.1 GCA_018652925.1 bacterium
CTTGCTGGAGCGGCGCGACAATGGTTGCTGTCTCAGGGGTGGATTGATGACCAGGGGATAGGAACATTGCCTGGCCTGCCTGCGCCTCCAACTGCAGATCTGCCTGAGAACTGGAATCGAAAAAGAGCCAGATTTGCAATCGGTAAACAGGATAATTTCTGGTATAAGGAATTGCGTGGAGTAACTCAGCAAAGAGAGATTGGAAATTTATCTGAATGGTTGCTTTATGTCAGCGAATCGGCGCCACCATTTGGTGCAGCAGTTTTGGACTGTTTGCCAGCCACTGGACTATCGACAATTTCTGAAGGCGAATACTTTGGATATTGTCCTGCTATTATTTGGGCAACTCCAACGCAACTGGTCTCAACGCACAACAGGGAAAAGCTTCTCTTCATGAAGCCCAGTTCTATTTATATGAGTGATTTGAGACAGTGGTTGCCACCTCAGCCGATTGCAGGGGCCAGAGCTGGACAAGCACTACATCATCTGTTGAAGTATCCCGATTGCAGGATAACTGCTGTTGCATCAACTTTGCCGGAACCGTGGCGTAAGCATTTTGCTGATTCATGGAAAACTGAATTTACTGCCGATGGATTGTTTGTTGATCAATTTGATGACAGTTCGCAACTGAATGCAATTGAACATGGTCTTAACCCTGTCGCGGTTGGAAGGTTCACTACTCCGGAAGTTGAATGCCGTGAATGTGGATTGGCAACCAGAATTGATAATTTTGGTCAGGCCTGTCCTGGATGTGGATTAAGTATCGGAAGATGGATTTCCCCTGCTCAAAAAACAGAATTTTTCAGTGAATTATTGCGATTGAAAATTGCAGCGATTCAAGAACGTTTTGTGCAACGACAGGGTGTGCCGCTGTGCCTCTGGGTAACTCCTTTACAGTGGGATAGTGTTGAACCGATTTTAAATAATCTGAAGATCAGTTACAAAATACAAACCGACAGAACTCTTGACGAGTCCACTACAACTGACCCCTGGCTGATTTGCATAACAGGTCAAATTGTTGATTCGCCTGTAGAATGTCAACATGCCTTGCTTTGGTTGCCTGATGACGAACAGGAATTGTTGACTTTCAGGATAAAGGTTGCCGGTGAAGTCTGTCTCTGGTTCCATCCTTTGGAATTTGAATCAACAGCAGCAGCAAATGACCCTGAGTGGGTCAGTCTGCATACTGATCGCTATCGACATCTGTTGTCGTGCCTGCATACACCTCCCGGATTGTCATCCAAGTGGATATGGGATAGTTGTATTACTTCCAGGCCTGCATCTATTCTGACCGGACTGCCAGCTGAGGTTGTCAGCCGATCGCTTGAAGTGGCATCGTGGATTATGCCTGTGGCATTTAATTTGAAAGAAATTTCAGGTACAAATGATCATCTGGAACTTCGAATGTCGATGGGTGAGATTCAACAACGATGCGGCAGATTGCAGGAGACAATCAAAAAAGTGCTGCCTGCAATGTTTGCTACGGTCAGACGTGGTACTTCAGGCAGAATGAATTTATGTGCTATGCCTCTGGAAGTTGAGCCCGATGATCTTGCATGGCTGGACAGGTTCCTGCTTGCATCTTCTTTGACTCTTGCTACTCATGACTCCAGCGATGAGCTTCTCTTCTGTGGAGATGGCGGAATTATTTTTTCTCCATTACGGCATATTGGTTACCTGGGCAGCCCTGGCGCAGTAGTTGATGCTCTGCTTTTACAGCTTGAAACATTTTTGGCATTTACTGAATCGTTTGTCAGCGGAGATATGGACGCAGCACGTTTAGCTCTGGGTGATGAAGTGATTGATACTGGTGTCTTGCTTGGGGTCTGGCGGCTACTGGACAGTACTCGGAAATCGACTGTTGCTTTGGTTGAGCCTGAGCAGTGGCAGCAACTGGACGATGAAAAAACAATGGCAGCAGGTATTTTGCTTGCAGACCTTTCCAGAGAACAAATCCAATGGCATCAGAGATTAACCAACGCATGGCGAGCTGGTTTCATGGAAGATGTACTACCGGAATTGTCTGAAAAAAGAACGCAAGATGAAGAGCAATTAATTTGTGAAATTGGCAATCAATATTCTCGGGAACTTACAAGTTTCCTTTGCCGATTGGAGACTGGCCAAGTTGTATTGCGTGGAAGGTCAGGAAGCTGCAGAGTCGATTCCCTGATAATTGGGCTTCGAGAAGCTATCTACAATGGCCTGCCAGTAAATGCAATATCGGTTCATTCTCCAGACACAAGTAGTGCTACAGCTTTCCACATGTCGTGGCGCAAAGCGTTGCCTGGATATTCCATCCCCGCAATTTCGGTTTGTGGTCGTGAAGAATGGGTTGGAGAGATACCATCCGAAGGTGCAGTTGCAATTCAACCTCGAGAGGAAGTTGCAGTTATTCTCGAAACCCAGAACATGGATACACTTGATCGGTATCGTATTGCTCAACGGTTTAAAAATGGTCGAGTGATTTCAGTTTATGATCCGATGCTTGCAACTGAAGAGTGGGAGCACATGTTCCTGACTACTCCATCTGATCATGAAATTATTGACTTCAATGATAAAGCTAAAATATCACGGCAAGTAAATGAAAGTATTGAAGAATTTCTCAGCATTAATAAATTGGAACCCTCCAACAGTGATTGGAAACACCTTGATGGTGGCTCATCTGTTTCTCACCTGACATCCAATATGGACGAGGCGATTCTAGATATTACAAATAGCTGTTCCGGTGGCGTTGCAATAGTTGCACCTCTTGTTGCAGATATTGAATATCTCGGCCGGGGCCTTGCTCAGCAGGGATGGCACGCGGTATTCAATGAAGAACTCGATTACTTGTTACTGCCAGGTGTGCTGGAATTTATTGCTGCTGCATTTGATCTTGTTGCTGCTGAAGACAAGCCCAGTATTTTGGAACCGTTATTGCCACCTTCTGCAAAGGAAAGTTATCGTCGATGGTATTCTGGTGGAGACGTTTCAACTATTCTGACCGTTTCTGACATGATGAATTCTGCAGGCAGATCCTCTTGGTCCAAATCCTTGTTCGATGACCCTGCCTGTCGACAACGTATTGAGCGAATTGTTGCCGATGCTGGTAGAGAGCCGTTGGACCGATTTGTTTCCCGACCACTATTTGCTGCATGGAGACAGGAAGTTTCATCTCTGCCGGGGGTGAGCAAAGCTGAAAACAGTGAACAAGTTGCCAGGTTGATGACAACTGATGAGATCTCAACTGTTTCAACAGATACGCTTGCATATTTATGCAGAGGAAGTGAACCCTCTACGATTCATTATAAAGTTATCTGCAGGGCAAAGAATAATCTGAAGGTTTATTACCAGGAGAGATCGCCACTTGCAAAAGATATCCAGGAAGATTAAGACCGATTCTTTCGCCATCGATTTATTGTAAAAAATGAAATACCATAAACAATTATTCCGACAATAATCCCGACAGGAATTGAGCCCAACCAAGCCTCCAGATATACCTCACCAAGAAGCTCAAAAAGTTCTTTAGCGCTTTGATCTGCAGCTAGCCAGTCGGGATATTCTTTTCCAACCATCCAGAGTCCAACTTTAATATCGAGGATAGTCAGCGGAATCAGGGAAAGTGGATTGGAAACGTTGGAACCAACAAAAGCGGCGAGTCGGTTTACCCGGAACAGGAATGCCAGGCCAAGTGCCATCCAAGTGTGAACTCCAACAATAGGAGTTGGCGCAATGAATGCCCCCAGTGCCATAGCCAGCGACAGGTTATGAGTTGAGTGGTCTGAACCTGCCAGTGCAGGCAGTACATTTTTCCAGCCCGGCCAGTCCGGTCGTTTCATTTTGTCTTTCCTTGTACAGTTGCTGGTCGATGGTTATCTTGTCCATGATACTGAATAACCATAACAGTTTAAGCTAGGACTCTGAAGGAGAAAAAATGAATCTGCCGTTTGTACCTTACCGCATTAAAGTTGTCGAAAAAGTTCGCAAGGTAAGTAGAGAAGAGCGCACAGAGCTTCTTGTTAAGGCTGGTTACAATCTGTTTGGAATCCCTGCGGATTCTATTTATGTAGACTTGCTTACTGATAGTGGTACTTCTGCAATGAGCGATGCCCAATGGGGCGCTTTGATGCAAGGCGACGAATCATACGCAGGCAGTAAAAACTATTTTGATTTTGAAAAAACAATTAGAGGCATTTTTGGTTACAAGCATGTAATCCCAACTCACCAGGGGCGTGTTGCTGAAAATCTGCTTTTCTCAACTTTGTTGACAAAGGAATCTGTGGTTCCAAATAATATTCACTTTGACACTACTCGTGCAAATGTTGAATACAAAGGGGCCAAGGCTTTGGATTGTGTTATTGATGAAGGGCTTGACCCGGAAATCGATCACCCATTTAAAGGCAACATGGACCTGGCAAAGCTTGATGCAGCGTTTGAAAAATATGGCAATGAACGAATCCCATTTGTGATGTTGACCATCACAAATAATAGTGGCGGCGGGCAGCCTGTCGCACTGGCAAATATCAAAGAAGTGAGCAGCTGGTGCAAAGAACGTAACTTGCCACTGATTTTCGATGCCTGTCGTTTTGCAGAGAATGCCTGGTTCATAAAACAACGTGAAGATGGCCAGCAACAGCGAACAGTCGCAGAAATTTCTGCTGAAGTATTTTCATATGGCGATGGCTGTACAATGAGTGCCAAGAAAGATGCCCTGGTAAATATTGGTGGCTTCCTCTGCTTGAATAACGATGAATGGGCTGAGAAAATAACCAATCTCCTGATTCTGATCGAGGGTTTCCGAACTTACGGTGGCCTTGCTGGACGCGACCTTGCTGCAGTAGCTCAAGGCCTGCGCGAAGTTCTTGATGAAGATTATCTGGAATACAGGATTGGCCAGGTTCGTCGGATGGGCGAGTTGATGGAAGAGCGTGGTGTTCCAATTCTGAAACCTATTGGTGGTCATGCAGTCTACGTCGATGCAAAAAGAATGCTTCCGCATATTCCTCAATCAAAATTCCCTGCTCAGGCTCTGGCCTGTGCATTGTATCTTGAGGGTGGAGTTCGTGGTGTTGAAATTGGCAGTTTGATGTTCGCAGCAAAAGATTCTGACAGCGGCGAGATGGTATATCCAGCAATGGAACTTGTGCGCCTTGCTATTCCAAGAAGAGTTTATACTGAAACTCACCTGGCATTTGTTGCCGACGTATGTGTAAACTTGATGTCGATGGGCGACAAGTTGCAAGGGCTTGAAATTGTCAAGGAAGCTCCGGTTCTGCGGCACTTTACAGCAAAACTGAAACCGGTAAATGGTGGCAATTTAATCAGTGAGTAATTTGATGTCTGACAGCCAGGTAATTATCAGTGGCCTTGAAGGTAAGCTCAGCGATGAGGTTTTTGCTGTGGCCACCAAGGCTGTTCGGCACCTCAACTTGTCTGGTTTGATAGACTGTGTAGAAATAGTATTTGATGATATAGAGCCAGGCCGACAACCCTGGCTCTCTTTTAATAATCCAAAATATCCTGTAATATGGGCTCATGCTGGTGACTTGTCAGAACTGCCCGCTGAGCAGCAATATGCATGGGAGTTGTCTGAACTCAAACACAACGCTGATAATATTGAAATGAATTCAACATCAATCTCAAGATTCATCTATCATCAATTATTAGTCTTGAGAGATTTGCTTGATGGCAGTGTTGTTCTTCAGGATGATATGCCTGAATCTCTGCAGCAGAGTTGGTCTATATCAGTTGATGGCAGATTGCAGCAGATGGGTTTTCCGGGGTATTCTGCAGCTGAATGCAGACGCAGATTCTATCGAAAATATTCCACTACAGGTGTGTTGTTACCGATACATTGGGAAACATTTCGGGAGCTGTGGGACACTGAAGATGTGAATATCGATATCCTGAAAGATGCTTGTTCCAGGCTGCCAATAATTTGATTTGAGAAAACAATGCTCTGGTTCTTGCTTTTTTAGTAATAAATCGCCAGTTTCATTAAGGTTCAACTCATAATGCTAGTTGACCATATTAGTTCTAGGGGATAATATTCCTGTCTGTTAAGAACAGTTTTCTATCACTGGTTAATCCAGTGCATTTTATACTCCAAGGGAGGTTCTCGATGTTTGCTGCTTTGAATCATGTGCGCCTGACAGTTCTGTTGATGGCTGCACTAGCCGTTTTTGGCTTAATCACCATTACCGGTTGCGGTGACGATGAAGTTATTGATCCTTTTGTCTACACCACAATGGCTCGTGTCATGGATGGAGACACTTTAAGCACAAACTTCCTATTCGAGATTGATACTCCTGAACTGGATTATGTTGTAGGCGATGTTGCTATCGTTAAAGACGGTAACCGTATGGAATTCCTGGTCGGTCCTGATCTGGAAAATACGTATGCAAATTATGCCGATGGAAAAATTGGTATTGAGAAAAGATTTGCTCACGGCGCAACTACAAGCCACATGTTCCTGATGCGTTCCCGCAATGGTGAGATGACAACACCTGTTGATTCAGTTGAGACTTATTCTCTGCCATCAATCTTCCAGGCGACAAAATCACAGATTGAAACTCCTGGCGCTCCGCTACCTGAATTCAGCTGGAATAAACCTAGTCGTATCAAAGAGTTCTTGCCTGAGAATGAAGGCGATGCTCTGCTTAGTGTACAGTCCATGGTAAGTGTGTTTGTCAATGTTCCAAGACTTGATCTCTCTGAAGAAGCAGCTGCAGTTGCAGGCCCAGCAGATCGCGATTGGTATATCGTTTTCCCGGAGGCTTCATTCAAGGTTGTTAATTTGGATCCAGGCTCTGAGTACATGCTTAACTTGCTGCTTGCAAAGAACCTTCCTTTGATTGGTTCTTTCTCAGTTGTAAGTGTTGTTGATAGCTATAAAGATCGCAAAAAGACTCATGGCGACCTTGGTCATATCATGGGTGAGATGCAAATCAATTGGTTCAAGTATGCCAATACATTTGTTAATGCTACTGACTGATCCAGTCAAGTAATTCAAAAGAGGGCTTCCTTATGGAGGCCCTCTTTTTTATATCATTTTGTGTAGCAATTCATCGATAGCCGTAATCTCACTTATGACGTTACTTTCCTTTTTCATAAGCGTAGATTTGTGGATTTTATTTGCTTTCATACCAACCATAAATCCATTGTCTCCAGCAATTATCATCTCTGCAGCTGCAGTGCCAAGTTTTGTAGCCAGGTTCCTGTCGTATGCAGTAGGTTCGCCACCTCTTTGCACATGCCCAAGCACAACCATTCTGACTCCACGATTCAATTTGCTGCGAATATCTGATTCAAGAACAGAAGCTTTTGCTGCACCTTCAGCAACCACAATAATTGAATGATCCTTGCCTCTGTCGTACCCGCTTTTGATGCGTGAGCAAATAAGATCCAGGTCCCAATCGATTTCAGGGACAATCATTTCTTCCGCACCACACGCAAGGGCTGTATGAGCTGCAAGTAGTCCGCAGTGTCTACCCATTACTTCTATTACAAATATTCTGCCGTGGCTACTGGCCGTGTCGCGAATTTTATCAACAGCATCAACGGCAATATTCAGTGCGGTATCAAAGCCGATCGAAATATCAGTGCCAGGAATGTCGTTATCGATAGTTGCAGGAATGCCGATAACCGGGATGCCGAATTTATCCTGGAGTATTGTGCCTCCACGGAAACTACCATCGCCTCCAATTATCACCAGCCCATCAAGATTCATTGCTGGTAACTGTTCGGCAACCGCTTTCTGGCCGATTTCGTTTTTGAATTCAGGATATCTGAAAGTACGTAAAATTGTGCCACCCTTGTGCAGGATGCCACCGGTATCTCGGCGAGTCATTGTTGAAAAATCACCCTGTGAAAGCCCAAGCCAACCTCGATGGATTCCAACGACTTCAATATTTTGATTCATCGCAGTTCTGGCAACAGCTCTTACGGCAGCATTCATTCCGGCTGCATCGCCACCACCAGTAAGTATC
>JABIBH010000254.1 GCA_018652925.1 bacterium
CAGTTTAAATATGAATTGGACCATAAACCCAATGAAGATCATGGGCGCAGTGGGTGCTGCCAAACTTGGCATCCGGCAGCAGGAGCTTGCTGTCCTTTCTGCTGAGCATAAAACTGTGGAAAGTACACTAACAGCCTATTTCAGTATTATAAAATCTGCAGACAAGATTTTAGCTGTCCAGTCCCAACTGAAAAGCCAGGGGGAATTACTGGAAATAATGAAAATGCGCTACAATCTGGGTATGGCTACTCGTTTGGACACTTTGCAGGCCACTGTCACTTTGGCCAATCTGTACCCTCAATTAAGCATTGCTAAAGCAGGTCTGGAAAATGATGGAAGTCGCCTGAATGTATTGATGGGTCGGTCTGCCTACGCGCCTCTTCAAATTTCGAACCAGCAGAAAATTGAAAGTTATTCTTTAGATCTTGATGCGGCGTTAATTATCGCGCAACAACGGCCAGACCTTGAAGCCACTGCTCTATTTGTTGATATCCTGGAACGAAATCGTCAGGCCCAAGGATCAGAAAATTTACCCTATTTAACTTTAGGTGGTGCTTACGGTTATATGGGCCGAACCGCTGATTCCCTTTTTGATGGAGGCCATGACAACTGGCGTGCTTCAGTAGCTCTGACTGTCCCAATTTTTGATGGCATGCTGAACCGTGGTCTGGTAAAGGAAACCAAGGCACGTATCCGACGCACAGAAGCTGAACTAACTGGCCGAAGGTTGGATGTTCAGGTGGAAGTGATGGAAACAATTGCCAACCTGAATATGGCACAGAGTGTTCTTGATGCTGCGAAAATGAATCTGGTGCGGGGACAGGATGTTTTGGATGAGAGTCTACTCATGCTGCAATTGGGTAAGATAAACTATTTGGATGTTTTGGTGTCGGAAGCAAACCGATCCCAGGCTCAAAGTATTGTTATTGATGCCAGATACCAGGTACTCGTTCTGACTGCAGCTCTGAAACGATCGCTGGGTTTCTCGCCATTAAGCCCACTTACTTCAATTCCCGGATTAGTGATGGAGGTCACCCCATAATGCCCCAAAATAAATACATAATTCCAGTACTTATACTTGCCCTGGGTACCGTTCTGTTGGGCGCCTGCAACAATGAAGAAAATTCTGAAGGTGTCTTACCCGAAGTTCCCAAAAACGTCCGAGTTTTGGCTCTACAAAGTACGGACCTTGAGGAATATTTTGAAATTTCCGGTCCAGTTACTCCTGTAAGGGGAACTAATCTCAGCGCTCAGGAAAGTGGAACCGTTGTATCGCTTCCGGTCGCCAAAGGTGATGTTGTGTCGGCAAATTCTCTGGTGATTGTTCAGGACAGAACAATCCTGAAGGCTGAAATGGAATCCGCAGCAACAGCAATGGCTTCCCAGCAATACAATCTAGATAAGGTGCAACAATTATTTGACGCTGAGAAAGTCAGCAAAATAGAATTGCTTAATGCTGAAAGTGCCTTTGCTCAGGCCAGGAGTATTTCTGATATTACCCGTAAACGCTTTAATCGGGCTGGCATCAAAGCACCTTTCGATGGTGTTTTGACTGATCGTTATGTTGAGTTGGGACAATTAGTTATGCCTGGCCAGAAGGTTGTTCGGGTTATTGACCCCTATACATTAAAAATGGAGGCTTACCTTACAGACACTCAGGTAAGGTGGGTAAAGAAAAACGATAGTGCTTCAGTTATCCTGGGCACAAATCTGGAACCAGTCGAGGGAACAGTAACCTGGATCGGCCTGGAGGCTGATCGTATGACAGGCAAGTTCCAGGTGGAATTGGAAATCGAAAATCCTGATCTCAAATACCACAATGGAGTAATTGGTCGAGCACGTTTAGAAAAAAACCTTTCCTCGGCCGTGATAGCGATACCTCGGGATGCAGTCGTTAGTGGGCGGGGTGGGTCTGCTGTTTATGTGGTGGAAGCTAATCGATCCCATTTGCGTCACATCATTTTGGGTCGTGACCAGGGGTTGATGGTAATAATTAAAAGTGGATTGAACTTGGGAGACCAGGTTGTGGTACGTGGCCAACGGGATTTGCGTGAAGGCAATCTTGTGAAAATAACCGAAATAGCAACTAATGCGGACGGTTCATTGTCCTCTGATCCAGTGGAAGTAAAGGAAACTTCTTCCGGCTCACGTGTTACCGACTCCGGAAGTGGGTTTGCCCAATGAAACTAACCAGAGGCGCTATTACTCGTTACCCTATGGTTTTTGCTTTCATGGCGATCCTGATAGTTTTGGGCGTCAAATCATATAAATCGCTACCTAGGGAATCATCACCCGATATTAAGATCCCTTTTGTGATGATCATGACACCTTATGCAGGTACCAGTCCCGAAGATATGGAAAACTTGGTTACCCGTAAGCTTGAAAAACAGCTAAAGGGTATGGAGGATCTCAAGGAGATGACCAGTTCATCTTCCTACGGTATGTCCGTTATCACTCTGGAATTTGAATCAAGTGTTGATATGAGTGACGCTTTGCAGGCTACCCGGGACAGGGTTGAACTTGCCAAGCCTGATTTGCCCGATGATCCCAAGGAGGATTTGGTTGTTCAGGAAATTAGTGCATCAGATGCCTTTCCTGTCATGCAGGTAAATTTGTATGGTGATCTGGATCTCTTTCTCTTAAAAAAATTAGGGGAAGATCTGCAGGAGGAACTCGAGAAAATTAAAGGTGTCCTCGGTGTCGATTTGGTCGGTGGTATTGAAAATGAAGTCCAGGTTGATGTCGATCCTGAAAAACTTGCTTATTACAACCTCGGTATTTTGGATGTTCAGGATGCTATCGGATTGCAGAATATAACCATCCCCGGAGGCAAGTTATCTTTGGGTGTTTATGATTACCAGGTGCGTGTGCCAGGTGAAGTTGACGATGTTCAGGAAATTCTTGGTTTTGTCTTGAACCCGGGAATATTTCCACCGGTTTATGTTGGAGATGTAGCAACTGTTAAGTTTGGTGTCAAGGATCGAGAAACCATAAGCCGTGTATTTGGGCACGATGCAGTGACACTGGTCATCAAGAAACGCAGTGGAGAGAATCTGATTCGGATTGCCGAGGAAGTTAAAGCTGTTGTCACCAATGCCAGGTTCAATTTTCCTGCTGGTGCTGAAGTGGAAATTGTAGCCGACCAGTCCCTGCAAATCAGGCGCATGGTCAAAGAACTTGAAAACAATATTCTCAGCGGTTTGCTGCTAGTGTTTTTGGTCCTGCTTGCATTTTTCGGAGTGCGCAACGCTTTATTTGTTGGTCTAGCTATACCAATGTCCATGCTTATTACCTTTATAGTTTTGAGTATTTTGGACATAACTTTGAACATGGTGGTACTTTTCAGTCTGATTATGGCACTTGGAATGCTAGTCGATAATGCCATCGTAATTGTTGAAAACATCTTCAGGCACAGAGGGAAGGGAGCCAGTTCTGAAGAGGCGGCCGATAAAGGAACAAGCCAGGTTGCAGGTGCTGTTATTGCTTCAACGTTAACTACGGTATGCGCTTTCGGGCCACTGGTTCTGTGGCCGGGAATTATGGGTGAGTTTATGAGTTACTTACCTATTACAGTAATCATTACCCTGTTGGCCTCCCTTGTTGTGGCAATGATTTTCAACCCGGTCTTGTGCGCACACTTTATGGGTGTTCCTCGCACAGCTCAGGAGAAAGTGCTTTTAGGAGACCGATTAATTGCTTTTGGTCAAAAAACATACAGGCCTTTGTTGCGCTGGTCACTGGACCATCTATTTTTTGTAAATTTGGGGATGTTATGCCTCTTTGTTGGATCGTTGGTTCTTTATGTTCTTTTCAACCCGGGAGTGGAGATGTTCCCGGACATTGATCCTCAGTATGCCACTGTCAATATTGATGCACCCAGTGGAACTCGGATTGAAGTAACCGACAGTTATGCCTTATCAATTGAAAAAGAAGTAGAGAAGTTGCGTGACCTTAAAGTATTCAGCACTTCAGTTGGAACTTCTCTTGGTGGTGGTATTGGTGGAGGGTCTGCACCATCTCACCAAAGTTCCATCACGTTGGAATTCGAGGAAATGTCTGACAGGGATTACTCATCAAGGCAGGAGTTGGATGATTTACGTTCCCGCCTGGAGGACTTCACCGGTGCTCGGATAACCGTAGAAAAAATGGAAGAAGGTCCCCCAACCGGCAAGCCAGTTAATATTGAAATTTCCGGTGACGATTTCAAGGTATTGGGAGAATTGGCAGCTCAGATCAAAGATATTATTCGTAACATTGATGGTTTAGTGGATATTACTGATAATTTCGACAGATCACTGCCAGAACTTCGCATCATACCTGATGTAGACAAAGCAGGGCGCTTAGGTTTGCGCACTTTAGATATTGCAGGTACCATCCGCACAGCTTTACATGGTGCCGAGACCGCCAAGCACCGCATTGGTGAAGACGAATACGATATCATTGTTCGCTTCGATAAATCTTTTAGGGGTAAGGTTGAAGATCTGGAAAATACCGTGATCTTTTTTGAAGGTGAAACTATTCCACTATCAGCTTTCACCCATATGGAATTTTCTTCCGGCCTGGCAGCTGTCCATCGCATTGATTCCAACCGAGCTGTAACCGTGATGGCAGATGTGGTTTCCGGAACCAATAGCAGCGCCCTTTTGCTGGAAGTGAAAACTGCTCTGGATGCAATTGTTTTGCCTCAAGGTTATACATTGGACTACACAGGAGAAAATGAAGATCAGGAGGAAGCATCTGCGTTCCTTTCCAATGCCTTTGCTATAGCCATAATGCTGATTTTTGTGGTTCTTGTTAGCCAATTCAGCTCCGTTACCGTACCAATTGTTATCCTGATGAGTGTCATACTTTCACTTATTGGGGTCTTTGCTGGTTTGATGATCACCGATACTCCTTTCGGTATCATTATGACCGGTGTTGGTGTGATTTCCCTGGCAGGTATTGTTGTAAACAATGCTATTGTATTGCTTGATTACATAATCCAACTTCGCAAAAGGGGGATGGATAAAAACGAAGCAATCATCCAGGCTGGAATGACACGTTTCCGTCCTGTAATACTGACTGCTGTAACAACCATCCTGGGATTGATACCTTTGACAACAGGGTTTTCTCTGGACTTTGATGCGTTGACACATGCTCGGTTCGCTGATGTTGTGGTTATGGGTGGAGAGTCTAGCCAGTGGTGGGGGCCCATGGCTGTGGCGGTGATCTTCGGCCTGGTCGTGGCCACCCTGCTGACCCTGGTGGTGGTACCGGTCCTCTGCTCTCTTCTGAACAGCCTCCAGGAAAGATTCGCCGGCAGCCAGACCTGATTTCAGCCCGCCCAGTTGTTTGAACCCCCTGTTTTTCTTTCTGAAGACTGTTTTTTCTCGTTCCCATGCTCC
>JABIBH010000255.1 GCA_018652925.1 bacterium
AGAGCATGATTTTTATCAGCATTTGAAACAGTGGCAAAGTACGGGCATGAATCCACTGTTTACCGCTGTCAGAGAATAATCCAAGAATTGCTGTGCTACTTTGCAGCGCAGCATTTGACCACAGTATAACCACTATTGTTTTGATGGCTCCGTTAGCCAGAGATGCCATAATTTCTGGCGGACTCAACACAGCTACAGCCTGACTTACTCCAAACAATAGAATTGAAAGCATGACTGGCCGTCTTATGGTTGAAATCAGCTGGTCATCAATATCAGAGGATGTTTTGGAAGCAAGCTTAGCCAGAAACTTGAATACAATTGTTCTGGCAATCAAAGCAATAAGTAGTGATCCCACTATCCAGCAGCAGGACTGTATCAAGAGGTGTGACCATAGTTGTTCTATATTCATTAGCATCCAATCGTTTTGTGTAATTTGACAGTTGAGTACAAATTATAGTATTATTAATAACATGAAAACACGAACTTACAACACCCAAAGCTGGCTGTGGCATAATTGTCGGATGCCGAGGTGTGTGATGTCCTAGCTTTCAGATAATCACAAATTCTTGAATCCGACTCTCAAATTGAGGGTCGGATTTTTTTGTACCTGTTACCCAAGGAGAGAATCATGACTTTGCCAAAAATGTGCAAACCGGATGAGAACGGATTTTATGGACCCTACGGTGGATGCTTTGTACCACCGCCATTGGAAGGACCATTGAGACAACTCGGAGATACATTTCTCAAGTTCATAGAAGACCCTGAATTTATTGCAGAGCTCGATGCAGAACTGCAGAGCTATTCTGGCAGGCCAACCCCACTGTATCATGCACAGCGACTTTCAGACTATGTGGGAGCTACCATTTTGCTCAAACGTGAAGATCTGAACCATCTTGGTGCACACAAGATGAACAACTGCCTTGGCCAGGTATTACTTGCCAAGCGAGCAGGAAAGAAAAAGATCATTGCCGAAACCGGAGCTGGTCAACACGGTGTTGCTACTGCTGCAGTAGCTGCCCGGTTTGGCATGGAGTGCGACATCTATATGGGCGCAGAGGACATGCGCAGACAAAGTATGAATGTAAAACGGATTGAGATGATGGGAGCAAGAGTGGTATCGGTCAAAAGTGGCGATGCAACTCTGACTGCTGCAGTTGATGAAGAGATTGGTGCATTTGTTGCCGAAGCCGATACTGCTCACTACCTGCTGGGCTCTGCTGTTGGCCCACATCCTTATCCAATGATTGTGCGCACATTTCAGTCTGTTATTGGCAGGGAAGCAAGAGCGCAATGCCTCACGCAGTTTGACCGATTGCCTGACAGGCTTGTTGCCTGTGTTGGTGGAGGAAGCAATGCTATCGGCCTGTTCAGTGCTTTCCTGGAAGATGATGTCAGGATGGTTGGCGTGGAAGCAGCAGGCAGTGGTCTTGACTCTGACAGACATGCAGCAACTCTAACTTTGGGTGAGCCAGCGGTGATTCATGGCATGAATACTTACTGTTTGCCTGATGGTATGGTAGCTCCCGGTGGTAATCACTGTATTGCTGCGGGTCTGGATTACCCAGGTATCGGGCCGGAACATAGTGAGTTGAAAGATAAAGGTCGTGTTCAATATGAATCGGCAACCGATGCAGAAGTTATGATCGCATTCAGGCAGCTTTGTGAGCTGGAAGGTATTTTGCCTGCATTTGAGAGTTCACATGCGTTGTCATACCTGGAAACATTGCGCAATAACGTCAGCAGTGATGAAATCGTAATCGTTAATTTGTCTGGTCGAGGCGACAAAGATCTTGATGAATATTTTTTGAGGAGTGAGCAATAATTACAGATGACACTCCATCTCTGATTAAGTATATTGGTGGCTCCAAAGAGCAATTTTAATCAGAGGTGGAGAAAAGATGTTAAGAGTATTGTTTTTGTTATTAATCGCAGTATCACTTAGTGCAGCTGAAGCACCAGTAGATACAGTGTCATGGAACCATGAATTGATCAGCACATTCAGTTTCAGCCAGAATTCATTCAGTAACTGGGCGCAGGGTGGGACCAACCAACTTTCGTGGTTTGCTGATGGTAATGGCAAGCTGACAAGAGAGAGCAGCAGCTCAACATGGCAGTCCAATATGAAAATGGAACTTGGCCAAGTGAAGCAGGATGGTGTAGGAACTCGCAAATCTTTGGATCAGATATTTATTGAGTCAGTCTATACTCGCAAAATGGAAAGTTTTTTTAATCCATATGTTGCAACAACATTGAAGACTCAGTTTGTAACAGGTTACGATTATGACACTGAACCAGACACAGAAGTGTCAGCATTTAATGACCCACTTGTTCTGACGCAAAGTATTGGTGGCGGAATGAAACCTTACAGCTGGCTTGACTCCAGGGTTGGTTTTGCACTAAAAGAAACATATACGGATCAGTACACAAGCTGGTCAGATGACTCCAGCACTTCTGAAATAGAAAAGTCCCGGGTTGAGGCTGGTGTTGAAATAATCAATGCTGCCGACTATAAGCTTAATGGTCACGTAAATATTAAATCCAGATTGGCACTGTTTTGGGGTACTGAAGAGATGAGCAAGCTGGACATTGACTGGTCCAGTGATATAAATGTTGCAGTCTACAAAATGATTAATATCACTTTCAAATTACAGATAATTTATGACGAGGACGTTGTGAGTAAAACTCAGCTGAAACAGGTCTTTGGTGTGGGTATGAGCTACTCCCTATAAGTAGCCAAGAGCTTCAAGTTGTCGTCTGGTTTCAGGATCAATTTCCTGCTGACCAGGCGACAAATCTTTATCATCTGTTGCAAGTTTCTCCACAGTCTCACGCAGTATTTCAATCAATTCATCAGGTATAGGCAACGGGTTCAGTTCCATTGGATCAGCAGCCAGGTCATACATGCATGGCCAATTCTTAACTTCAACTTCTTGACTGCCTGGTCGCTGCAACAGGAATTTTTTGTCTCCACATATCAACGCTACGTAGTTGTCTCCGGAAGTCATCGACATCTGATATCTTGTATCATCAATTACCTGAGTTCTACGAATCCTGGATGGCATATCGACATCAGAAATTTTTCTGCCAACCAGTTCAGGCATAAGTGAATAACCATCAAGATTAGCTGGATATTGAATTTCAAGTGCTTCCAGAACTGTTGGCATAATATCGATGAAACTGACGCTGGCATCTGACACCATAGGAGCTCTTTCAGGTAGTCCGGGGCCGTGTGGCAAGCTGACAATCAGTGGCACATCAGTCAATTCGGTACCCAACATGTTGTCACCATGACCATGTTCACCATGTTCCCAGAACTGTTCACCATGGTCGCTTGAGACAATCAACAACAGGTTTTCACCAAGACCTTCTTCACGTAGCCATTCAGTAAATCCTGCCAGCATTTCATCGGTGTAGAGGATTCCGGCATCGTAGTAAGCTGTCACTTCTTCAATTTCGTCTGTGGTCACGCCACGTTTTTTTATGTTGAGCATGTGTGAAGTTGTACCGCCAAAGCTGGATTTTTGTACAGGTATCACACGCTTTATCCATTCTCGAGGTGGGTTGTATGGGGCATGGATTTCATAAGTATGGATAAATAGGAAAAAGTCTTCTTCAGTATGATCCGCAAGCCACTTTTTAGTTTCCTGAAGAGTGCCGGTCCAGTTTCTGTTTAAGCGTTTTCCGCTTTCGTAATGATTAAATCCCCTGTCATGTCCATACATTGCCTTCAAGTAGCCGCCACCAGTAAACGCAGCAGTTTCAAATCCGGCAGCACGAATATTTTCAACCATATGTGGGATACGTGGGTTCAATGTGTGAGTTTTGTCTTCAACCCGATGCCTGAGTTGGCTGACTCCTGTAAACAGCGAAACATGTGAGGGCAAGGTCCAGTTGGACGGGGCTGTTGCTTCAGAAAAACGGATTCCAACGGCAGCTAATGAATCCAGAGTGGCACTTACTTGCCTGTCGTTACCATAGCAATGCAACCTGTCGGCCCGTAGGCAATCCAAAGAAATAACGATGACCCGCTTTGGCAAGTCATCGTTGAAAACAGTATCTTGGTCAACTCCACATCCTGAGATAAGAAGCGTAAGCAGTAATGCTATTTGTGTATAAGTTTTTCCCACCAGTTACCCTCTTCAATTTCTTCTGATGTCACCAGGTCAACTTCGCCTAGAATCTTGCCGTTGAGGACAGCTCTTGCAGTCCCAACTATAGCACCTTTTGCAAGTGGAGCTTTGATTTTATTGGGTAAGTCATGAATAAGTTCAACTTCACCTACAGCATCTTTACGCATTCCGGTAATTAGTGGTTCAGCATAAGCCAGGGTAGTGTTGGTTATTTTTCCGCCTGAAACTTTGGTTTCGATATCCATCAGTTCACCAGCCAAAGCAATCAATGTCACTCTGGTGTACATGGCAAAACCGCGTGACAACAGTCTGGTTGTCTCTTCACCACGAGCTTTGTTGGTTGTTGCGCCCATAACACAGGAAATCAGTCGCAGTCCCTTTTGAGTTGCCGCTGCTGTAAGGCAAAACCCGGCTCTGCTTGTATAACCGGTTTTGATTCCTTCGAGTCCACGAAATTTACCGACCAGAGGATTGGGATTAGTCAGAATAAATTTACCGTCGCGGAAAGGAATATTATTGCTGACTGCCCACTCCAGGGCTTCAGGATATTTACTCAGTTCCTTGCCTAGAAGTGCCATATCGTATGGGGAGGAGAGATCGCTTTTTTGCCCTGATCCAGGTGGCAGGCCGTGTACTGAATGAAACACGGTGTCATTCATTCCAAGTTCACGAGCTCTTTGATTCATTAGTTCTACAAAGGCGATGGTTGAGCCGGATGTGTATTCTGCAAGAGCAACAGCCGCATCGTTGGCAGACTGAATTGCCAGAGCTTTCAGTAACTCGATAAGCGGGAAAACTTCTCTGTGCTTGAGGTAGACCTGAGAGCCGCCCATTCTACTGGCTTTGGCAGATACAGTTATTTGGTCATCAATTTTGAGCTCACCACTTTTGACAAGTTCAAGAACAATCAACTCGGTCATCATCTTGACCATCGATGCAGGAGGCAACGCCTTATGCTCATTATAAGCGTCCAGCACTTCACCAGATTCAGCATCAATCAGAATTGTAGCTTTAAAGTTGCCATCAGGTGAGGCAAAAACAGAACTTGCAAGAATGATCATCAAAAAAAACAGTATTATGGTCGTCCGTGACATAAAACTTCCTGACAGGTTTGGGTTTCCGGGTAGTTCCAATTATCACCAGAGACCCTTCAATGTCAAGGATGTAACCTATTAATTATTTTAAAGCTTACTCAACAGCTGGTTTCCACGGTTCCGGGATTTTAATAAAACAGAATCCGATTTCACCTTCTGCTGCTGAAATTTCAGTCCAGTCATCTACACTGAACATTTCCAATGCAGTTGGGAACAGGACTAATTCTTCTTCGGAAATCATTTTCTGTAGAGCTTTAAGCATTATTGGCTCAACCTCTGCAAGATCTTCCAGATTGCCAGAATTGAACAGGAATTGACACATTTTGGTTGATTTGCGGATTTCATCGTGAGTAGTCCACATTACCTGGTTAGGATTGTCAAAACCGTACTGTTCAAAGTAAGGGAAGAGATAGTTCTCCTTACGAGTATAGTGCATATTAACTTTGATCAGTTGCTCATAAGTTTCAGCCAAATCGGTGCGGGGGCCAAGCAGATTCTGAGCCAGCTTCATAATCTCCCGGTTTTCTGCCATGTAATTATGGATTGGGTGACCTGAAGTTAAACCAATAGGGTTGCTAGCTTTCAGATTGGAGTTAAAAAGGTCGATTAGTTTTTCTGTGCCCTGGTGAGGCTTGTTGCCACTAATGACAAGCTTGCTCATTAATTGTTTAGCATAGGCAAGCTCGCCTGCAGTTATAGATTCCAGCTCATTATCAAAGCGCGCTTTCAGGGATGAGGGGTCTTTACCGCCAGAGTATTCAGTTATAATACTCATGATGCTGTCAATACGATCAATCGTAGTACTAATTCTAGCCCTCATGTCATTCAATAATTCACTCATTTCTTCTTACTCCTTTAATAATATTTTCTGCATTGTGATATTGATACTCGATATCACTATATCACTCAATCACTATACACGTATAGGGGTTTTTTCGCAACCAGGTAGGATAACTGCCGAAGAGAGTTTGACTTAATATCATTGCTAAAATAACTTCCCCTCCTCTAGCCATCCAACATCAATTCACTGCTACCTAAACCTCCTTTTACTTTTGCAGATGTTTTCTTCTGTAACTAAAAACCCATAACTTACTCTATAAGAGAGAGTAAAGGGAATTATCACAATTCTGTCAATAGGTTTATGATTAAAATGTGATTATAGGGAGGGTAAAGCAATCCATGTACTACTGTACGCAGGTCTTCGGTTGGTAGAGTGTTTTGTGATGCTAATGATGTGGAGGAGTGGTAGTTAGCCACCCATCCACATTCTGTCAGAAATGACTTCTATTGTTCCCAATCCAGAAT
>JABIBH010000256.1 GCA_018652925.1 bacterium
ACAGCCAGCACGGCGCATTTTATCTGCTGCAACAACTGTTTGGATTACGTGGCCACCTGGTTCTGCTTGATGGTAACGGTGTAAAAATGTGGTGGACCGGAAAGCCGCATCCTGTCTGTACAAGACTTCCTGATGAATCGATTTTTTCTGCCGAGGCTTCTGGTTCAGCTGATGAATTCCGTAAACTTGCTCCCGATTTTCTGGAAGAACATCTGATTGGTGAAACTACCGCCCGATGCCAGAACGGTCTTGCCCGTCTGCAACAACAGGCTGGAAAACTTGTTACCAACCTGACCAAAGATTTTGATAAAGCAGAAAATGGCGACCTGATGCGTCACTACGCAGAAACGCTTGGTATCCACATGCACACAATCAACCGGGGAACAGAAACTGCGTTACTAAAAGATGCCAATGGCGTTGAGCTGGTCATTGAATTGGATCCGGCAAAAACCCCATCGGACAATATGAACAGGTTTTTTCATCTGGCACGAAAAGCTGACAGAGGAAAAGATATAGTTGCCGAGCGGCTGGATCAGTCAAAACAAAAACTGGCTAACCTTGAGCAACTTACAGATCAGCTCAATGAACTTTCCAGTCTTGAAGACTTGCTCGCCTGGGAAAATGAGTATCTGCAAAAACAGATTAGGGCAAAGAAACAGGTTGAAGAGATTCTACCTTTTCGCAGATTTGTTATCGATGGAAAATGGGAAGTCTGGGTTGGCAGAAGCAGCAAGGAAAACGATGAGCTGACGCACAATGCATCGTCAAGAGATGACTGGTGGCTGCATGCTCAAGGTGTATCGGGAAGTCATGTAATTCTGCGTACTGCCGGTCAGCCTGAAAATGTGCCAAACTCTGTTCGTGAAAAAGCTGCCGAAATTGCTGCGTGGTTCAGCAAAGCCAGAAACTCATCCATCGTGCCGGTAATAATTACTATGAGAAAATATGTCAGAAAACCGCGGAAATCATTGCCTGGGACTGCTAGTTGCGAGCGAGAAAAAACTATCTTTGTAGAACCTAAATTGCCCAATAAATAGGCGAGTTATCCACAGGTTTCTTTGCCTTTTCGCTTGCTTTCCAGACTCATTTTATTATATTTATATTATCTCCCAGAAAAGCGATAAGCTTATGTCACACAACAATATCCAAAAGAATCAGTCCGCCCAAAAAGCTCACGGAAATCTTGTAAAATCCCTTGAAGAATTGAAGAAATATGAGCGGGTTGTACTGCTTATATTTGGTGAAATTATGCGCAGGGAACTGTACAAGGAACTTGGATTTTCGAGCATGCTGAACTATGCAAGAGAAGCATTGAAACTCTCAAGAACCACTGCATTTTACTACATCAGTATCACTAAAAGCCTGGACACTTTGCCTGAAACTAAAAAGGCAGTTGAAAAAGGCGAAATTGTGTGGACTAAGGTCAGAGAAGTTACAAAAGTTGCAACACCAGAAACTGAAGATCAGTGGTTAAAGATTGCCAGAGGCTCTACTCAAAAAGAACTGGCAGCAAAAACCAGCTTGGCCAGAAAACAGGCTATTAACAATTCTCAACCTGAATTGATCCCGTCTGCACCATTGCCAGAAGCAGAGCCAAAAATCGGTACATCTTTGAGTTTTTCAGTTGAGCAGATGGAACGGTTCAATGCGCTGATTGAAAAGATGCGCAAGCAAGGCGAGACCGGAACTCGTGAAGAATTACTTATTAAAGCACTCACAGATTCAACTTCTGAAAAGTCCACACGTGTGGACTCTGCACCTGCAACCCAAATCGTAATTCGTCATTGTCCTGAATGTGGAAAAGCGGAAACTGGAGCTGGTGAAATCAGCCAGAATGATCTGGAAAAAGCATATTGTGATGCTCAAGTGCTGGAAAATGGAAGAAACAAGGCAACAATACGACCATCGGTACGGCGTGAAGTGATGAATCGCGACAATCACACATGTCAGGGCCAAGGTTGCGTATCAAAAAGATATCTGGAAGTACATCACAAGGTACCTCGGTCAGCTGGAGGCAGTAATGATGCGTCAAATCTGGTGACTTTGTGTAGTGCGTGTCACAAACTGACACATTCTCATCATAACAGTTCGTTGGTATATAACAAGTTGAAATGTTAGCGTTAAGTCTTCAATCTTTCAATTTCTTCCATCAACACCCTGTCCAGATCTGCTTTGTCGATATTGCAGTGCAATTCACCTTTGCGATAAATTGCCACTTTGCTTTTACCGGCAGCAATTCCCAGGTCAGCTGCTTTAGCTTCACCTGGTCCGTTTACAATACACCCCATCACCGCAACTACTTTGTCCGATGGCAAGTCCTTGGCCAGCTTTTCAACTTTTGCTGCCAATGCAACTACATCAACTTCTGCCCTGCCACAAGTTGGACAAGCCACAACTCTGGCAAATCCGGCACGCAATCCAAGAGCCTGTAACATATGGAATGCTGCATTTACTTCTTCAACAGGGTCAGCTGCCAGTGAGATGCGAATTGTATCGCCAATACCTTCAGCAAGCAGGACACTCATTGCAGCCACCGAGCGCGATGTACCAGCCAGCAGAGTACCAGCTTCTGTGACTCCAAGATGCTGTGGAACATCGGAAATCTTTGCCCACTGCCTGCAAGCTTGAATAACTTCCATCGGCTCACTGCTTTTCAAGCTCACCAGAACATCTTTGAAGTTGAGTTGGTCAAACAGCTCCAGTTCATCTGTGGCACTTTGAATAATTGCAGCAACCGGCTCCATATCTTTATATCGTTTATGCAGACTGCCTTTGTTCACACCAATTCTGATGGGAACTCCTGCATCGGAAGCAGCTTTTACAACTTCTTTGATATTA
This sequence comes from bacterium, assembly GCA_018652925.1. Classification (GTDB taxonomy): domain Bacteria; phylum Krumholzibacteriota; class Krumholzibacteriia; order LZORAL124-64-63; family LZORAL124-64-63; genus JABIBH01. The sequence continues at coordinate 2,839 of JABIBH010000256.1, forward strand.
TCTTTCGATCCAATATTGCCCGGGTTGATACGCAACTTGGCAATGCCAGCATCAATTGCTCTGAGTGCCAGTGTGTGTTGATAATGGATATCGGCAACCAGAGGAATTTTGGTTTCAGCAATAATTTTAGGAAGTGCATCTGCTGCAGCGTCATCATTGACAGTTACGCGCACAATTTCAGCACCAGCAGTTGCAAGCTCTCTGATTTGAGTAAGAGTTGCCTCAACATCACCGGTTTTTGTGGTTGTCATCGATTGGACTCTAACAGGCGCATCTCCACCAACAGATACTCCACCAATGTTGACTTGGCGTGTTAAAATTCTCGGTTTTGTTACAGACTCACTCATTCTGACTCCAATTTTGCACCAGCAATTCGTACATCACCTTCACGACGAGTATATCCCACAGATTCCAGATACTCCAGTGTAGGAATTCCAAGCTTCCTGCTCAAGCCACTGAGCTCGCGGAACGCGCTGAAATCCATACCGTCATTTTCAGCAAAGTATGCTTGCAGATCTGCTACCAGTTTTGCAAGAGAATCTGTATGCACAAAATGTCCATCGGTAATTTTTACGATTTTGTTTTTGTTAATCAGGTAGTTCAAAAGCTCTTCATCATCAAGCTTTGAAACTGCCATCCCACTTTGCAGGATTTCCTTCTCAAAACTGGCAATTCTGGCAGCGTCAGTTTCTGAAAGTTTGACTCCACCAACTTGCCCAATTTTATCACCGACAACTTCCCAGTCATCGCCAATAACTTCACACAATTTATTCCACTGATTGGTTTTGCCTTTGAACTTTACTCGCCTGCGCATCTCTTCCCTGGGCATGCCAGCTCGCAATGAAAATTTTGCACTGTACGCAGTTACAAACTCTGACACCTGTTCGGCAATTTTATCTGTCAACGATTTCAGATAGGCGGTTTCACCAACAATCAGAACACCGTCAACCCCTGCGGCTTCAGCCATCGGCAACCCCAGAGTCCCGGCTTTTTCAAGTTTCTGCAGCACAAGTTCACTGCTGTCGCCTTTTTCCAGAATCGCAAGTTCAGCAAGTGCTTCTTCATCGAACCTTTTGCGACGCTGTGGATTATTTGCCAGAATTTCCCCACCAGCCATTGTCACAAGTGGTGAATAAAATCTGACAATCAACTTGTCACCAGGTCTGGTAATTAATGGACTTTCAAGATGCAGTTGTACCAGAGCAGTTTTTTCACCGATACCATTTGACAGCTCTTCCTTGTCCAACAGCACAACTCTTGCCAGCACTTCACGCCCGGCATGATGAATATGAACCCGTTGTCTATTTTTGAGATAACCATCAAAGTGAGGAACCAGATTCAGCCTGGCATCAAGCCTTCTGGACAGCTGACAAAAATCAGGTGACGCCAGTTGATAACCTCTGCCGAGCTCATCTTTCTTTACACCATTGAGAGCAATTGCAAGTCTTTGACCTGCAAACCCGGAATCTACTTTGCTGCCATGTGCCTGAACATCGCGTACTCTGACTTTTATTTCATCAGGTTCCAGAACTAGTGAATCACCAATTTTGACCGATCCACTCCAACAGGTTCCAGTTACAATTACTCCAGCACCCGGCATCGTAAAAACTCTATCAACAGGAAGCCTGAATCCGCCATCGGTTGACCTTTCAGGCAATGCTTCAACTTCTGAAATCAGTACTTTTTTCAGTTCATCAATACCGTCACCGGTAATTGCAGAAACTGTAACAATTGGCCTGTCTTCAAGGAAAGTTCCTTCAACCAGTTCCATCGCTTCTTCGGCAGCAAGTTCTGCCATTTCAGGATCAACCAGATCAGATTTTGTGATTACAACTGCACCACCGGAAACTCCCAGCGACGACAGAATCTCAAGATGTTCAATGGTTTGAGGCATGACACCTTCATCGGCGGCAATAATCAGCATCGCAAGATCAACACCACCAGCACCAGCTACCATCTGCTTTACAAACTTCTCATGACCTGGCACATCTACTACGCCAAGAGTCAATGAGTCAGACAAAGGCAGCTCGGCAAAGCCAAGTTCAATACTTATGCCCCGCTCCTGTTCCTCTTTGAGTCTGTCAGTTTGAGTACCGGTGAGTTTGCCAATCAAAGCGGTTTTTCCGTGATCGACATGACCGGCAGTTCCTAGGATACAGTGTCTCATTCATTTACCCTGCGGATAACTCCGCCTAATGCAGCCAGCTTTTCTTCGATTCTTTCATAGCCTCTATCAATATGATAAATACGTTCAATGCTTGTCTCGCCGTTAGCAGTAAATCCTGCCAGAACCATTGCCGCGGATGCTCGCAAGTCAGTGGCCATCACAGGCGCACCGTTAAGCACATCTACACCATCAATGGTAGCAACAGCGCTATCAATTCTGATCTCGGCACCAAGCCTGCACAGCTCGGCTGCGTGAGTGAATCTATCTGGGTAAATAGTTTCGGTAATATGAGAAGTACCATCGGCAACCGATGCCACTGCCATCACCTGAGCCTGCATATCGGTTGCAAATCCTGGGTATGGATGAGTCACAACTTCAACCGGTGTTGGTCTGCCGTTGATTGAGCATCGAACTGAATCTTCTGTAACTTCAATATCGCAACCCATTGCTTTCAGAATATCAAGCAATGCAGTCATGTGATCGGGACAACAATTTTTGACAGTCACATCACCTTTTGTCATTGCAGCGGCGGTTAAGAATGTGCCAGCTTCAATTCTATCGGGAATTACACGTTGATTAATTGGATTCAGTGATTCCACGCCCTCAATTTTCAGAGTAGTTGTTCCAGCACCTTCAATTTTTGCACCAGCACCAATCAATGCTTCCACAAGCTGGGTTACTTCCGGTTCGATGGCACAGTTCTGCAGTTCAGTAACACCATCGGCAAGCACCGCAGACATCATCACATTACAGGTAGCTCCAACAGAGCTGGGCTCAAACCTGTAACTGCCACCAGAGAGTCTTTTACCTCTTGAAGTTGCGTGGATATAACCTTCTGTCACATCGATTTCAGCACCGAGAGCTTTCATTCCCTCAATATGCAGATTCACAGGCCTTGGTCCCCAGGCACAACCGCCGGGCAGTGATACAAGCGATTCACCTTTGAAAGCCAGTAACGGCCCCAAAACATACACACTTGCACGCATCTTTTTTACATGGTCATAAGGAGCAACAATTGAGTGGAGTCCTGTTGTATCGATGGTCAATAAATCGTCAACCAGTTCGCATTTTGCACCGAGCATATCAAGCAACATCATGAATGTTTTTACATCGCGCAGGCCTGGTACATTACTGA
>JABIBH010000257.1 GCA_018652925.1 bacterium
AATCGAAGATGGGCTGGTTGTACTTGTTGCATTTGCTGCTGAAGACTCGGTTGCAGAGTTGTCCTGGATGGCAAATAAAATTCCTTCACTCAGACTTTTCAATGATTCCGATGGTAAAATAAATTTATCTTTGAGAGATATTAATGGATCAATTTTACTGGTTTCTCAGTTCACTCTTTATGGTGATTGCAGAAAAGGTAATAGGCCTTCTTTTGTTGGTTCTGCCAAACCGGAACAAGCTATTAAACTTTACTCAGAATTTGCTGAAATGCTGCGTGAAAAATGGTCAAAAGTTGAAGAGGGTATTTTTGGTGCATCGATGCAAATCGATTTGATCAACGATGGACCAGTAACAGTAATTCTAGACAGGGACAGCAAATGATTGTTTCACCATTTGTCAATTGGCCACAAGATGAAATTCTTATTCTAGCATCTGCCTCTCCGCGTAGGGCAGAACTGTTAAAAGTTGCCGGCATTCCATTTAAAATAATTCCTGCCGGGGATGTAGAAGCAGAGTTTCAAGATAAAGCTTCAACAATGCAACCAGCAGATTATGCAGAATTGCAAGCTTTGGCCAAGGCAAAACATGTTGCCAAAGAGCATTCTGGGAGAATTATTCTTGGTGCTGACACAATTGTAATAATAGACAATGAAATTCTGGAAAAACCTGCAGATGAGGCAGATGCGTGTGACATGTTACAGAGATTAGCTGGTCGCAGACATACAGTTATCTCAGCTATCGCAATTATTAAAGATGGTAGGCAGTGGTCTGGTTATGACTCTACAAGTGTTGAATTTCTACCTCTTGAAGAAGATATTATCAAAAAATATGTCAATACGGGTGAGCCGATGGATAAAGCCGGTGCATATGGGATTCAAGGTTTCGGTGCGATGATGGTAAGCAGAATTGAAGGGTGTTACTTTAATGTAATGGGATTACCACTTTCATTATTAGGTAAAGCTTTAAACAGTCAGTTCCTTGACAAATAGTACTCCATAGGGTAAATTGCGCAGTTCGCACCATAGTGCGCGCTGGGCGTCGTACGCCCGAAAGAGACAAGCAAAGTCGGTTTAGTTGCACCTGATCATCAACTGAGCCTATTTACTGCTTGAATAACTAAAGAATCCCAAAGCCTGGAGGCCGGGAAGTTGAAAACTTACAGTATGAAATTGAGTGAGATCGACAAGGAGTGGTTCGTTATCGATGCCACAGATATTCCTTTAGGTCGTTTAGCAACTGGTATTGCTACACTCCTGCGTGGCAAACACAAACCAACATTTACAGCTCATCTTGATATGGGTGACAATGTGATTGTGATTAATGCCGATAAAGTTAAATTGACAGGTAAAAAAGCAGAGCAGAAGACTTATCAAACATTCAGTGGGTATATCGGCGGACAAAAGATTATACCTATTGGTAGAATGCTTGAAAAACACCCAGACTTTGTAGTCAAAAATGCTGTTAAAGGCATGTTGCCACATACAAAGCTTGGTAATAAACAGATTTTGAATCTCAAAATCTATACAGGTTCAGAACACCCACACGCTGCACAGCAGCCAAAGGTTTTTGAGTTACCTACTTATTGTTAATTTTGTGTAATCCTGCCCTTATGTGGTAGGAGGAGGTAGACAGGTTGGAACGAATTTATGCAACCGGCAGGCGTAAGACCTCAGTAGCCCGTGTATGGCTACAGCCTGGTTCTGGTAAGATTGTCGTTAACGACAAATCTGTAGATGATTTCTTTGATGTATCACGAGCTATGGTTGTTCGTGAGCCGTTGCATGTTCTTGAAGCTGTAGAAAGCTTTGATATTTTTGCAACAGTTAAAGGTGGCGGAATTACTGGACAAGCTGGCGCTATGCGTCACGGTCTGGCAAGGGCTTTAGTGGCACATGACGATGAAAATCGTCCTCCGCTGCGTAAAGCTGGTCACTTGACTCGCGACTCTCGCATGGTTGAGAGGAAAAAATACGGTCAGCCTGGCGCCCGTAAACGTTTCCAGTTCTCGAAACGTTAGAACAGGTATTACCACGAATTTCCGTGGTGCAATCTGGAGCATTGCTCTGGAAATAGGCACTCGGTTGGAGGACAGGGTTGGTGGCACATTCTATGAAGATTGTGTTTTCCCTGTCCAATGACAACTGAGGATGTTTAACCCTTAGATTAATAGGAGGCTATCATGGCCAAAGTAGGACTGAAAGACCTGCTACAAGCTGGCGTTCACTTCGGACACCAGACCAGTAAATGGAATCCCAAAATGCGGCAGTATATCTTTATTGCACGCAACGGAATCTACATTCTCGATCTCCAAAAAACTCTCAAAGCTTTAAACAAGGCAACTGGTTACATTCAGGAAATTGCTGCTAAAGGCGGCTCTGTTTTGTTTGTTGGTACCAAGAAACAGGCAAAGTTTGCTATTCGTGAACATGCTGAAAGATGTGGCATGCCTTATGTTACAGAGCGCTGGCTCGGTGGAATGCTTACAAACTGGGATACTATCAGTAACAGTGTTCGTAAGCTTGATGAGATTGAAGAATTACGTGCTACAGGCAAGATCGATTCTTTCTCCAAGAAAGAACAACTTGAAATCAGTCGTCGCTATGAAAAACTGAACAGGAACCTTGGCGGTATCCGACATATGAAAGGTCTGCCAAAGGCTGTTTTCGTTGTTGATACCAATGAAGAGGAAACTGCAGTGAAGGAAGCCAAGAAGCTTGGTATTCCTGTAATTGGTATCGTAGATACCAACTGTAATCCTGATGTTGTATCCAATCCTGTACCAGGAAACGATGATGCTATCAGAGCTATCTCTCTCTACTCACGAGTAATTTCTCAAGCAGTAATCGACGGCCGTAATATCCGTTCAGAGGGTAAAGATGACAAAGTTGAGATTCAGAAAGCAGAGAAGAAAGAGGCTGCATCGACAGTAACTCTTGATGAGTCTGCTTCAGAAGAATCGAAAAGTGAATAATCATTTTTAAATAACAATGCCAGGCTGCTAGGCGGTCAGGCACAGGAGGCAGGAATGGCTATAACAGCTAAAATGGTAAGCGAACTTAGACAGGCTACCAGTTGCGGAATGATGGATTGTAAAAAAGCACTTAATGAGTGCGATGGCGATATGGATAAAGCAGTAGATTACTTGCGTACAAAAGGTATGGCTTCTGCTTCTAAAAAAGAAGGCCGTGCAACAGCTAATGGTTTGGTTGAATCGTATATTCACCCAGGTGGCCAGGTTGGCGTATTGCTTGAGGTTGCCTGTGAAACTGATTTTGTTGCCAGAACTGACGAGTTCAAAGCATTTTGCCACAGCATTGCAATGCATATAGCTGCAGCAATGCCAACTGGGCTGGTTAGAGATGATATTGATGGTGCTCTTATTGAAAAAGAGGCCGAGATTTATCGTGGCCAGATGAAAGAAGAAGGCAAACCAGATAATATCATCGACAAAATTGTTGAAGGTAAACTGGATAAGTTTTACAGTGAAGTTTGCTTGATGGAGCAGAAATATGTTAAGGATCCAGATATGACAATTGAAGATTTGGTCAATTCGTTTATCGGTTCTCTTGGAGAGAATATGGCCATCAAACGCTTCGTAAGGTATCAGATTGGATAACAGTTAGTTAATAAAGAGGCCTGAGGTGCGCCTCAGGCCTCTTTTTTTGTACCTATTGGAAACGGAGACAATTGTGGCAGGTAACAGGTTTTCACGTATTCTCCTGAAGCTCAGTGGCGAAGGTTTAATGTCGGGCAGAGATCCATTTGGCCATGATAAACTGGAAGCTATAGCTTCTGTAATTGCAAAAGTTGCTGCTTCCGGTGTTGAAATAGGCATCGTAGTTGGAGCAGGTAATTTATTTAGGGCCAGAAGCGCAAATTTGGAAGTTATGCCAAGAGTTTCTGCTGATAATGTAGGTATGTTGGCTACAATTATGAATGCTACAGTTTTGCGTGATTATATTCGCAATACTGGCCAAAAAGCTGAAGTCCTGACTCCTAGACCAACACCTCCACTAACCAAAACTTTTTCCTGCGATCTATCTCTGGAACTGTTTGAGAGTAATACAGTTCTTATTTTTGGTGGGGGAACAGGCAATCCTTACTTTACCACTGATAGTGCTGCAGCTCTGCGGGCTTTGGAAATTAGTGCAGATGTTTTATTGAAAGCCACCCAGGTAGACGGTGTGTACAATAAAGATCCACATAAACATTCTGATGCTGTACGATATGATTCTCTTGCATTTTCTGAGGTTATAGATAACCGTCTCAGAGTAATGGATTTGACAGCAGTTGCACTCTGTGAAGAAAATAATCTACCAATAGAAGTTTTCGATATATCAGATCCTGATAACTTGTTGCGGATTATGTCCGGAGAGCTAAAGGGAACGATCGTTTCATAAGGAGAAATTAACATGAGTCACGAAATAGTTGAAACAGCTGAGATGGAAATGGACGATACGCTTAGTACAATGCGTAATCGTGTTTCCAAAATCAGAACTGGTAAAGCTACACCAGCATTACTTGATCCTGTAAAGGTGGATTACTACGGCGCTCTTACACCACTGAAGCAACTTGCTAATGTTGGAGCACCTGAAGCTCGTCTTTTAACTGTAGTACCTTTTGACCGCAACATGATTGCTGATATTGAAAAGGCTATCAGAGCCAGCGATCTTGGTTACAACCCAGTCAATGATGGCAATATGATTCGTGTGCCAATTCCTGAGCTGACAGAAGAACGCCGACGAGAATTCGTAAAAATGATTAAAGATTATGGTGAAGATGGAAAAATTGCTGTACGAAAAGTTCGTCAGAATGCAAATGAAGATGTAAAAAAAGCTTCTGACTTGCCAAAGGATGAAGCACACGATATAAAAGATGAGATTCAAAAACTGACCGACAAATTCTGTGGTGTTATGGATGATGTGATCAAGGCCAAAGAGGTCGAGATTATGGAGATCTGATCATTTTGAGTGATCAACTGAACAATTCTCTGGAACAACTCCGTGAAACGGTTGCAACCGGTATAATCCCTGTCCATGTGGCTGTGATAATGGATGGCAATGGCAGGTGGGCAAAGAAACGCTTTATGCCTCGTGTTGCAGGGCACAGAGCCGGCCGTCAATCTGTACGACGGATTGTAACGGCAAGTAAAAAAGCTGGTATTTCCTATTTGACCCTTTACACATTCTCTAAAGAAAATTGGAAACGCCCTGAAGCTGAGGTGAAAGCACTGTTCATGTTTTTGGAGGAGTTTTTAGATTCAGAAGTGGCTGAGCTTAATTCACAAAATGTTCGATTGACAGCCACTGGTGATTTGGACTCAATTCCAGAACATGCTAAGAAGGCACTGTATTCCGCTATTGAACAACTTGCTGATAATGATGGTCTGGTTCTTAACCTTGCACTTGTATATGGCGGTCGTGCAGAGCTGGTCCATGCGACCAGGCAGATTCTTGGAAGAGTAGTTTCAGGTGAGATTGCTGTTGATGATATCGATGAAGAATTGATCAGCGAAAATATGTATTCTGCCGATATTCCTGATCCCGATCTTGTAATCAGAACCAGTGGTGAATATAGGCTGAGCAATTTTCTGATCTGGCAAGCAGCTTATTCCGAGATTCATATTACTGATGTTCTCTGGCCCGATTTCAGTGAGCAGGATTTGTTACTCGCAATGATTGATTACCAAAGCAGAGATCGCAGGTATGGTGGTCTCGGTAATAATGATTCAAATTTGAAGAAAGAAATAGGACTCAAGGATGTCTTGTCCCTGAACTATTGGAAGAATAAGCTTGGGGGCAGCAAATGACTAATAACTCATCAGTAGAGCGATTTAAAAAAGCTGATATTATTCCTAGACTGGCTGTCATTCTGGTTGGATTGCCGTTGCTTGTATTTGTCGCCGACTGGGGAAAACTTCCGTTTATGGCGGTTGTCAGTATCCTCGTATTACTTGGATCGCGCGAATTCTATTTGATGATGGAAGCCAAAGGGTACAGACCATATAAAATCATCGGAATGTTATGTAGCGTGTTGATTTGCTGGTACGTGTATCATGGCAGTGTGACCCTGTCGTTGCTGTTGACAATGACCATGATTTTGATAATGACTGCAGAGCTGTTTCGTCGTGACCCTGCTCATTCACTGGCACATATTGCAGTTACTCTCTTTGGTGTTTTGTATGTTGGATGGCTTGGAAGTCATCTTATTCTTCTGAGGCAATTACCAATCGAGTTAGGACAGATAGATTATTCTGCTGGTGCTACAATGGTTGGCCTGGCAGCAGTTGTAACATGGGCTTGTGATAGTGGTGCTTACCTGTTCGGTATCTCATTGGGTAAAAAACCGCTGTTGCCAAGAATCAGTCCCAAGAAAACTGTTGAAGGTGGAATTGGTGGACTGTTCAGTGCTGCAGTAGTAGGGGCTGTTTACTGTATATTTTTTATCGATTCTGTTTCACCAATTGAAGGCGGACTTCTCGGTCTGGCTGGTGGGGTTCTAGGTCAAGTAGGCGACATGGTTGAGTCGTTGCTGAAAAGAGATGCAGGCTTAAAAGACACTGCTGATATCTTACCTGGTCATGGTGGCATTTTGGACAGATTTGATTCTCTGCTCTTTACCGCACCGTTCTTTTATTATTATCTCCACTACTTTGCGTGATGGGAGATACTATGAAAAAACCTCTTTATGCGATTGATACAAGCAATCGCATTCCAGAACAAACTTCAATTTCACTATTGGGTGCTACCGGTTCTATCGGTGAGCAAACCATCGATATTGTGCTTGAGAACAGTGAACTGTTTTCTGTCGATGTAATAAGTGCCTATAGCAAGGTGTCTGAGTTGTCGGCAATTGCTGACAAGCTGAGTGCAGCAGGTAAACCGATTTCAGCTTGTCATATTTATGATGCAGATGCGCATGCATTAGCGGCAAAAGATCCTGTGCTTGCTGGTAAACTTCTGCCTGCTGGCGATGAAGGTTTGCAGATTGCAGCGTCGTGGGAAAGTACAGATACGGTTGTAAATGCTGTGGTCGGTGCAGCTGGTCTTCCACCTACAATTACTGCTGCTGAGAACGGGAAGCGAATTGCGCTTGCCAATAAAGAGTCGCTGGTAATTGGTGGCGATCTGGTAATGAATGCTGTCAACGGTAGTGGTGCTGAAATAGTGCCGATAGATTCTGAGCATTCTGCTTTGGCACAATGTCTTTATGGCAGATCAATGTCTGAAGTTGACTCACTGATTTTGACAGCCTCTGGTGGCCCGTTTCTCAACCACACTGCTGAAGATTTACAAAATGTTGCACTCAAGGAAGTTTTAAATCACCCAACCTGGAATATGGGACAGAAGATAACCGTTGATTCTGCAACTCTGATGAACAAGGGGCTTGAAGTAATCGAGGCTCATGTCCTGTATGGGATTGGTTATGATAAAATTGAAGTGCTGGTACATCCTGGTTCAATAGTTCATTCACTGGTTCGTTTCAACGACGGGTCTCTGCTTGCTCAACTTGGAGAACCGGATATGAGAGTTCCGATTCTCTATGCTATATCTGGAGAGATTCATCATCATGGTGGCTCTGACCGTTTGGATCTGGTAAAACTTGGTCAGTTGAATTTTGAAAAACCTGACGAAGCTCGATTCCCATGTTTGCGATTGGCAAAAGAAGCAGGTATTGCTGGTGGTTCGGCGACAATTGTTCTCAATGGAGCAAATGAAATTGCTGTTGCATCACTACTTGCAGGTTCTATAGAATACAAGGATATTGCTCTGATAATTGAGAAAGCACTGGAACAAACAGAAGTAGTTTCTGTTGATTCTCTGGAGCAGGCAATTTCCATCGACAGAAAATCAAGAATCCTGGCAACTGAAATTGTTGCCGGTTTATAAGGAGATACCTTGTTACTGACTATTTTGGCTTTTGTTATAACACTTGGAATTGTGATAATAATTCATGAACTGGGGCATTTTTCGGTCTGCAAGTGGACCGGTATTTACGTACGCACATTTTCCATCGGTTTCGGCCCGAAACTGTTGAAGATCAAGTTTGGTGAAACTGAATATGTTATTTCTGCAATACCGTTTGGTGGCTATGTAAAAATGGCTGGCGAAGGTGTTATGGGAGAAATCCAGGATACAGGAACCGGA
>JABIBH010000258.1 GCA_018652925.1 bacterium
CTCAGATTATATAACTGCGTTGGTAGCAGAAGATGCACTTGGCAATCCAACCGACGAAGATCTGGCAAGCTGGAGTATGGCTGTATTGATTTCCAGTCATGACTTTGGTGGCGAAGAAGTTCTTGGTGGTATCCGATGGGTCAATGAATCGTCAAGTGAGTGGAATTTTGGTGGCGGTCATTTTACAGACCGTGATCCTAATATTATTGACTTGTTGCTGGTTCCCGGTGAAGGAAAAACTGTTGGCCGCTCTCAGGATTACTTGCTGGATTACGGAACGGAAGAGGCTGTCCAGAGATTGAATGACGGGCTTACACCTTGCTCAATTGAGATGTCGGCATTTGAAGATACTGGACCTCCATCAATCAATATTGTCAGAAATAATGGGGAAGTTATCAGTGTTGATCCACTGTTGAATGCGCCAATTGCTTTCACTCTGGAAATAACCGATGACTATCAGGTCAGCGGTGCAACATTCAGCTATCGGTCAATGTCCTCTGGCAGTCAGTGGGATGACACAACTGACATGGGCTATGTTGGTAACAACTTATGGTCTGTTGATATCCCAGCAGACTGGATCGACGAAAACCTGGTTTATTCACCAATTGACAGCACTCGCTATTTTGAATTCCAGGTAACAGCTGTTGATGCTGTTGAAAAGGAATCTGTCTCACCAGTTACAACAATGCAACTCTCGCAGTCCCAAAGCAGCCTCTGGTTCGATGCGAACATGGGTGTTGAAGAGTTGAGCATGAGGCACATTGACGGCTCGGGGCTCAAGCTCGATTACAGACTGCTGGACGAAATTGTTGCTCTTTATGCAGATGAGTTTGGAGTAACTTTCTCTGCAGATTCTCTTGCAACCCTGATGACACTGGGTTGGGAAATATCATCAGTTGAGCCAGCAATAAGTAACGCCAAGGCGCTGCATGATGGTGTTGCGTTGAACTGTTTCCGGACTATAAAACTGGATGCTGGGACAGCAGAATCATCTATCGATCTGGACAATGTCTTTACAACTCCATTCTCGCTTACAATGCACTATCAGGAAGATCAACTTACCAGCAGTATGAAAGAAAACAGTGTTGGTATTTTTGAATATAAACCACAGGCAAACCGCTGGAGCTTGATTGGTGGTCATGTCAATGAACAGAGCAATGAAGTAACTGCGCACCTTGCCAAGGCGGGTACTTTCGGTCTGTTTTATTCCGATAAACTTGCCGTCGATGAATCAGAAGTTGTCTCTGGAATCATACTTGAACCAAATCCATTTTCACCAAATGGAGATGGCCTTTATGATGAAACCAATATCAGTTTTTATCTGACAAGAGAAGCTTCGGTAACTGTTGAGATTTACAATATCGATGGCAGACTCTGCCAACGACTTGAAGATACTTTCACTTTTGCAGATGAAGATCAAATTAATGGTGCTGCTCATCGCGTTGAGGGCATTATCTGGAATGGAACTGACGACAAGGGAGACAATGTCCCTTATGGAGTTTATATCATGCGATTGCTTGTAACTTATAATCAAGGTGGTGGCCGACGAACTATCGGCAGCAATCATCCTGTGGCGGTGATACGATGAGAAAAATACTGTTATTGCTGCTACTTATTCCGGTAATAGTTCATGCTGATTTTCGGCACTCAAGGATGGGAGCAAGGCCCAGAGCCATGGGCTCTGCATTTGTATCGTTGAGTAATGATCAGTATGCAACAATCTGGAATCCAGCCGGGCTGACGCTGGATAATCGGACTGCTGTTTCCATTACTCGCGCGTGGCCATTTTCAATTCCTGAACTTCAGAACGACAACATGGTTCTGGATATTGCAGAGATGAAGAGTATTCATTTTGGTGCTGCATTTACCAGGCTTGGAATTGATGATATCTATTATGAGGATACTTACAATCTGTCTGCTGCCATGGAAGTCCCTTTCATCAAAGGTCTTTCCATCGGTTCAACAGTAAAAATGCTTCGCCTTGAGGCTCCTGGTTATGAACAGTATAATGACCCAGCCTACAACGGTGGCGATTCCGGTTTTGCTTATGATGTTGGTCTGATTTATAACAACGGTAATCCGTGGACACTTGGTGCTGCGGTTTACAATCTCAATGAACCTTATTTGCAACTGTTGAGCACAACCGTTGAATCTGATCCTGTTTATAGTCACTTTGCAATTGGTGGGAGTTATCTCTTTAGAGAGATTCTCCTGTTGAGCTGTGACCTGGGGAGCAGGGAAGGTGGCTGGGATGATAATGTTGTGCGCTTAGGCACAGAGATATGGTTTTTCGATACGCTGGCTTTACGTTCAGGCATCAATAACGGCCTTGTAACAATGGGCTTTGGATTGCAGGATAAACATTGGCAAGCTGACTTTGCATTGGAGTCCTTTATGGAAACAGGCAATGTATACACTCTCTCATTTACAGTAAGGAACTGATGTGAAACATTGGCGAATTACATTTTTGCTACTCTTTCTGATGGTTGTGTCTGCTCTGGCTGACACCCGATACGAAGGGTATTACTCAGTCTGGGCATCTGCTGATCGTAACGATGAGCAGTGGCACTTTGGCATGCCATCACACTATGCAGAAATGAAGTTTATAACTTCTCATGCAGAGGGTCTGGAGAGTTATTTCCGGCTTCGTGCGAATGCAAATTCAGATGACGATAGAACTATCGAGGCAGAGTATTACACTCCGCCCTGGATTGCTGCTGAAGGTCATATAAAGTACCGGACCAATAATTCTGAAACGATGTTTTTCAGCAGGCAGAACCATTTCTGGATCAACGATGAACCACTGTTTGGCCTGGTAAATGACTGGAAACTCAAAAATGATAACTGGGGCCCACAAGCCCAGGGAATCAAACATGAGTTCTGGGACAGAGACATCCCTCTTCTGGGTAAGTGGGGTGGAACTGTTGTTTACAGTGACGATGGTGGAACTTACAACTGGGGCAATGACGAAGTTGCTGCCGGTGTAGATTCCTGGATCATAAGGACACGGAAAAACTCATGGGATGACAGAATTGTTGGTGGTCTGATGTTCTTGCGCAAGGACTGGACCGATACATCGTCACCGGAAAATACAGGTCGACTTGGTTTAATGTATAATCAGATTTACGAAGCTGATATTGCTCTGTTTCCAAGAGACTTAATGAAGAACGGTCTTTCTTTTGGACCAGTTGATCTGGAACAATCCCGATGGACAATGGAATATGCCTGGAGTCAGGTTCCTTACAATGAATCTGTTTATAACACTCCAACTGATCATGCTTATCTGTTTGGTGCAGAAGTGCGTGACATTCATATCGGCAATTTCATGGTACATGGTTGGTTCAATAATGCTGGTGAAAACTTCAGAGACTATATGTCCAGTCGATATGATGATGAACGCCAATATAACCAGATATATAAACACGCCGAAGCTATTTACTTTGTGCCAAGAAAAGCGATTACTGCCAAGGTAGCCTATGACAACAGACGACTGCGAATCCCCGACGAAGTAGGTCATGGCCTGCGCCCGTCTGAAGAACTTTATGCTGAACTTTATGTTGAGTTTATAAACGGATTCAAAGGCAAAACTGCATATAAACAGTGGCACGGATTTGATGCAGACACCGATGTAAATGCTTACGCAACTTACCCTGATCTGTTTGGTGAAATTTCTGTCGAGAACTTCCTTGCGAAAATCAGATTGCAATTCAGATTGCACGATTTCAACACTTTCAGGGAGTCAACAGCGTTCGGTTTTGATATGAATGTCAATCTTACCGAAAAACTTAAAGGCTATCTGCGAATGCTCAATGCCAGCGATACCATTGAATCCAGGCAGAGTGCTTTTGCTCAACTGAAATATGACCTTGGTCCTGGTGCCGAACTCTATTTCGAATATGGAGACCCTGGCCAATCAGACGGCATAGTTTATACCGACTGGTTCATCAGCGCAGTTGATCCTGATTCTGGTGGCAGAAATCCACATGACAGAATTCTTAAAAATCGTTTGGCACTTTCATTTCGAACCTGGTTCTAAAAACTGGCGACATGGAGAATATAATGTTGAAGTTCAAGTTTACTCTTTTGATTTTGGTTCTGGCGGCAACTTCTTTTGCCTCTGTTGACAGTGTGCCAATCGGAGTTCGATTCACTCATGAAGATTCTGGTGCGGGACAGGTGTTCCTGGCTGGTGCTTTCAATGAATGGAGCTCTACTGCCAACCCAATGACAGACAACGATGGCACCTGGACTATCATTATGGCCCTGAAGGCTGGTGAGTATCAGTACAAGTTTGTTGTCGATGGCAACTGGATGACTGACCCGGGAAATCCCGATTCAGCTCCAGACTCCTTTGGTGGCACAAACTCTGTAATAACTGTTAATGCCAAAGGTAAACTGGTGCCAACAGTTAAAGATGAAACCACTGGGCCGAACACAGATTTAAGTGCAAGGTTGAAGTTCTCAGGTCGCTATCTTGCCCGTTATACAGCATTCAAAAACGTGGATAGTGACCCACGGTTCAGGATGACCAGACCAGAGCAAAAAATTGATATGAACTTCACAACTGTTGTTACCGATGTTGTAACTGCTTACTCAAGAATCCGTCTTGATAACACGACCAGAATTAATATGAACAGTATACATTCTGAATTGAATGAAGCATCGGTTGATGTCCATCCTGGACCTTTCCACGTGAACAGCTATTGGGATATGGAAGCGTTGCAGTTGTCGGACCCGCTTGGCCTTGGTGGCGATATTGATCTCGCTGGGACTATTATGGATGATCACCTGCTGGCAGGTAAAGGAACAGCTGGAATTACTTTCGATAGCGATCCACTTGGATTCCATTATGATGCATTCTTTGCAGACGTTCATGACCTGGATTATTACAACTCGATTGAAATCTATGACAACATTGGCCGAGATGTTTTCGGTTCCAGACTGTCTCGCAAACATGGAAAATTCACTTTTGGATTGCCTATGTATATGGAACGCGATTTACTTTGGGTAGATTTTTCTCAAGGCACCGATATCCCAGCAATGGAACAGTATCTCGCAGAAAACGATGACTCTTCAACCTGGTATGAATTTGATAATTTCGATATGAGAGCTGGTCTGGATGTTACTTATGAACTTCCAGGTAACAACAACAGTGCAAGCCTGGAATTTCTCTACAATGATCATAAACAACGGTTTGTAGTTGGAAATGAATCTGGCCCCAATAACACAAATGGCCCAGTCGATATTGAACTTATGACTCGCAACAGCAGAATATGGCATGCTGAATTTACTCATGCTCCTGAAAATGGGCACTATTTCAGTGCTGAACATACAATGACTACTGAATTTGGTGCTGAAGCAGACGAGAGTTATCTCCAAAATGTATTCAGGCATGAAAGTGTGGCCAATAAACGCACATACCTTTTGGTTATGGATGCTCAGCCAGCTAGAAATATTGATTATTCTGAAATAACCTGGTCTGAGCTTGAAGATGACTCCGAGTTCACTCTCTGGTTACAACGCTATAATGTTGAGCAGGATTACCAATCGGTGGGGCAGTTGTCGCCTGTAGGAAATGAAGTAGATAACGTGACTGCTCTGATAGCCTCGGCAAAGATTGTTGCGGGGAGCAAAAAAGAGAGCTTTGGGCGTATGGAAATTGAAGCTGCTGTCACACAACTTAATGACGACAGTATTGATGAGTCGTTACAAATATTTGAAATAATTGGCAGGAGCAGTAGAAAGATAACACGTAGAATGTCCTTCATTACTGATGTTCGCCTGATTGAGTATCATACTGGAGATGGTGTGGACAGATTCGTTTCTCCATACCTTGGGTTCCAGTTTGTTCCCCATAAAAAACTTGAACTTGTTTTTGCGATGGGTGTAGATCCAATGGACTTTGGCATCGATTATAATGGAAGACAAATAGGCCGATGGCTTAATCGTCGCCTATACATGGACCAGAATCCTGGAGCATCAACGCTTGATGCAGAACAGTTTCTTGCTGACACTAGAGCACTTGGCATCAGAGCCAACTTCATATTCTAGGAGACTTGATGAGAAAGCTACTATTACCAGTTCTAATTGTGCTCCTGCTTCTGTCAGGTTGCGGTTATATGAAAATAATACGCACAAGAGTACCCCCTCCCAAAAGAGGTCCGGAAGGGAAAATTCATTTCTACTTTGAGGCACCTACTGCCAAGCATGTGAATCTTTGCGGAA